>NZ_QAIQ01000181.1:0-1355 GCF_003061105.1 Arthrobacter sp. HMWF013 | reverse complement strand
GCTGATCCACCGTTCCGCCGCCCTGCAGGCCACCATCGGCGTTGACCTGGTGCTGTTCAGCGCAGGAACGGAAACCCATTCAGTGGTGCTGTTCCGCGAATCCGTGGGGCGCGCCAGCCACGCCCAAGTACTGGTGCACTACCAGTTGGAGCTCGCCAAGCGTTCCGGGCGGCCGGTGCACCGCATCATTCTGGGGATCAGTGAGGGCTTCGCCAAACCCCGCGGGCTTGCTGAGGCGTACCGGCAGTCCAGGCTGGCCGCCCAGGCGGCAGCGGTGGATCCCCAACTGGGCGAATTGGTGGACTGCCGGGCCACCGGGATCTACCAGCTGCTGGGCTCGGCCGGGGGTGGAGCCGGGGCATGGGCTGACTCGGGCTCCGTCTATGTGCGCATGCTGGAGGACCACGACCGCAACGGCGAACTCCTGCCTGTCCTGGAGCTCATCTACGACAACGACGGCTCCATCCAGGACGTTGCCGCCAAGCTCCACCTGCACCGGAGCAGTATCTACAACAGGCTGGGCCGCATCCGTCAGCTCCTGGGTGTGGACCCGCTCCGGGGAATGCCACGGCTGGAGCTCCATGCGGCGCTGAAAATGAGGCGCTGGGCCCTGCGGCCCCGGATTTAGTTGCCACCGGCTGACTGACCCGCTTGACCCTTTCCCGCCGCCTTGGCCGCAGCCTCCGAAGCCGCAGCCCCCTTGGCCGCAGCCTCCGGGGCCGCAGGGGCTTCCCCGCTGTTCTGCTGTTCGCTTTTCTTCTGCTGGTCAAGCCACGCCATGATCGCAGCAAGCCTGATCCGGCGGTGTGTGCCGCGGTATTCCACGGGGATCTCACCGCGGTCGGTCATGTTCCGCAGGTACGTGTGGGAGATCCCGGCAAGTTCCGCGGCCTGGGACGTGGTGAGCATTTCCTCAACGCTGCTGACGGTCACCGCTTCGCCGCGGCTGAACCGGCTGAGGAGGTCGACGACGGCGTCCCTCGCCCCGGGCGTCAGCCGGTGGACGGTGCCGTCCACGAATACCGTGATGTCGTGGCCACCTTCCAGTGCCTGCCGCAGTTTTCCTGCGTCCTCGGCCGGGAGGCCGGCTGTCATCCTCGGAGCTATCAGTGCCATGGCATCAGCCTAACGCCGGATCCGCTGGCGGCGGCGGTATGCTCACTGGGTGAAACTCACGGGTGGCAAGGCCATTGAATTCGGCGGATTGACCGGACGGCTGTACACCTCCGTGGCGGCAGCCGGAAGCCCTCCACGCCCGGCGTACGTGCTGCTGCATGGAATCGGGGTCTCCCACCGATACCTTGCCCGGCTGCACCATGAACTCGCTCTGGCCGCCGACGTTTACACCTTTGACC
>NZ_QAIQ01000180.1 GCF_003061105.1 Arthrobacter sp. HMWF013 | reverse complement strand
GGCAACGACGACGCCGCCCGCGGCATCACCGACCGCCTCTACGGCGGCGGCGGGGACCACCGCCTCCAGCAGGAACTCCTGCTGGGCATGGGCGGGGTCAAGGCGCTGCGCGCGTACCAGCAGCTCACCGGAACCCGCGCGCCGGAGGTCTTCCACACCAACGAGGGCCACGCCGGTTTCCTGGGAATCGAGCGGATCCAGGAGCTGATGGCCGGAGAAGCCGCCCTCAGCTTCGACGAAGCACTCGCCGCCGGCCGGGCCTCCACGGTCTTCACCACCCACACCCCCGTCCCGGCCGGCATCGACCGCTTCGAAATTTCCCAGATCCAGCACTTCTTCCAGGCCGGGCTTGCGCCGGCGGTCCCGGTGGACCGGATCCTGGAACTCGGCCGGGAAAACTACGCCGACGGCAACCCGTCGGTGTTCAACATGGCTGTTATGGGCCTGCGGCTCGCGCAACGGGCCAACGGCGTTGCCAAACTCCATGGCGAAGTCTCCCGCGGCATGTTCTCGGCGCTGTGGCCCGGGTTCGACCACTCCGAAGTCCCCATCACGTCCGTCACCAACGGCGTGCATGTGCCCACCTGGGTTGACGGGCGCATCTCCAAGCTGGCCCGCGAACAGTTCGGCGCCGAGGCTGAAACCATGGGCCGCTGGGACCTTGCCTACAACGTCAGCGACGCCGATGTGTGGGCGCTCCGCCGCGAGATGCGCTCCGCCCTGGTGGATGACGTCCGCCGCCGCCTCCGGGCAGCCTGGAAGAAGCGCGGTGCCGCCGACGCCGAGCTCGGCTGGACGGACAGCGTGCTGGACCCCGACGTGCTCACCATCGGCTTCGCCCGCCGTGTCCCCACCTACAAACGCCTGACCCTGATGCTGCGCGAGCCGGCCAGGCTCAAGGCCCTGCTCCTGCATCCGGAGCACCCCATCCAGCTGGTGATTGCCGGAAAGTCCCACCCGGCCGATGACGCCGGAAAGAAAATGATCCAGGACCTGGTCCGCTTCACTGACGACCCCGAGGTCCGGCACCGGATCGCCTTCCTGCCCAACTACGACATCGCCATGGCCAGGACCCTTTTCCCGGGCTGCGATGTGTGGCTCAACAACCCGCTCCGTCCACTGGAAGCCTGCGGCACCTCGGGTATGAAGGCCGCCATCAACGGTTCCCTGAACCTTTCGGTGATGGACGGCTGGTGGGATGAAATGTACGACGGCGAGAACGGCTGGGCGATCCCCACCGCCAACAACGACGCCTCCCCCGAGGAACGCGACGACATCGAGGCGGCCGCGCTGTATGAGCTGCTGGAAACGCAGGTGGCTCCGCGTTTCTACGGCAGCACCGTGTCCGAAAGCGCCGGGGCTGCGGGCCCCTCGACTACCGGGACCGAAAAAGTCCCCACGCATTGGGTCTCCATGATCAAGCACACGCTGTCCCACCTGGGGCCGGCCGTATCAGCCGAACGTATGCTGCACGACTACGTCAACGTCCTCTACCGTCCCGCAGCGGAAGCAGGCCGCCGCGCCGTCGCTGATTCCTACGCCCAGGCCCGCATCCTGGCGGCCTGGACCGCGAAGGTGCGCTCCGCCTGGCCGCTGCTGCATGTGGAGCACGTGGATTCCGTGGGCGTGTCCGAGGACCCGCAGATCGGCGACATCCTTCAGGTCAACGCTTACGTGGCACTCCACACCCTGACACCGGAGGATGTGTCAGTGGAGGTTGCCTATGGACGGGCTGAGGAAAGTGACACCTTGGCCGACATCACCGTGATGGATCTGCAGCCCAAGGAGGACCTCGGCAACGGGCGCCATCTGTTCAGCGGCTCCCTGGTGATCGACCGTTCGGGCCCGTTCGGCTACACGGTCCGCGTCCTGCCCCGCCACGAGGCACTTGCTTCGAAGGCTGAGCTGGGGCTGATCGTCAACGCCTGATCGCGCCAGGAGCTACAGGAGGATGGCGGTGACGGCCAGATCGCTGCCGGCGTAGCTCTCGGCGTCCTGGAGGATCTCGCAGATGATCCCGAAGGACCGGTCGGCGCGGAACTGGGCTGCCACCTCCCACAGGACGGTGACGGGCTCACCCCCGTTATCGGTGATGCTGTCGGCGAAGTCATGCAGGGAGTCGTTGAGGGCGTCAAGGTTCACGCCATAGTGCTCGGGGAAGGCAAGGACTTCGCCAAAGGTCTCAAGGACTGCCCTCTTGCTGTCGGCGGCCGGAACCACCAGGATGCGCCGGCCGGCGTCGGCCACCTGGGCATGCAACTCGTCCATGGTCCAGGTATCGGCGGAGTAGATCTTCATATGGGTGTTCAGCTTCCTTCTGCGATGAACTTGAACGAATCGTAATGGTCCTGGGTGTAGTACTTCTCTCCCCCGGAACCGGCAACGATCCGGCGGGCTCCCCGGTCCGACTCCCCCGGCGTGGGAACGGTGTACTCACGGTAGTAACCGGAATCCTGCCGCGGGAGGATGCGCTCGAAATTGCCAAAGGCCTTATCGTCCTGGCCGTAGCGGTAGGGTCCGCCCGCACGGATCGCGGCGAGGGTCTGGCGTGCTTCCGCCGGGAGTTCGGATTCCCTGATGGCCGGCAGCCCGGAACGGTTTGCAGGAGCGGCGGCCGAACCGGGGGCAGCCTGTCCGGGGGCCGCGCTGGAACTCGCAGCCGGCGTCGGACGTCCGGTCAGGGACTCAAGGAGCCCGGTGCCGCCGAGGGCGGCGACTACAGCCAGCGCCAGCCCGGCCAGCAGCAGGGCGGCAACGGAACGGTTGCGGCGCATTCGGTTCCTCCGCCGCTACGTACGGTAGATGTTGATCGAGTTTGCCTCGATGAGGTCCATCTCACCGGACGCCACCCGGCCGCCCTGGCGCAGCTCGTGAAGCGGCGAGGTGGTGAGCCGCAGTTCGAACATCCGGCGCGGAGTTCCGTCGTCGTTCGTGAGCTCGGGCAGGGTGATCTGCACATCCGAGTTGCTGCCGTTGACCACCACGAGCCCGGCCAAGGTTCCGTCGTCGGATCCGAGCAGCAGCTGCATCACCCGGTGCCGGGGATCATTCCAGCGCTCCATGGACATCGGCTGGCCTGAATGGTCGAACCAGTAGAGGTAGGACTGCTCGTCCCGGGCGGGAAAGTCGTGGGGCTGGCTCGCCAGGAACTCTTTGCGCAGCCGGACAAAGCGTTTGGTGCTCCGGAGCATCTCGGACGATTCAGGCGTGCGCGTCCAGTCGATCCAGGCCAGGGGGTTGTCCTGGCAGTAGGCGTTGTTGTTTCCCTGCTGGGTGTGGGCCAGCTCGTCACCGGCGGTGATCATGGGCACGCCCAGGGAGATCATCATGGAGGCCATGAGGTTCCGCCGGGTCTGCGCCCGCCCGGCCAGGATGTCCTCGTCCTCGGTGCGGCCCTCAAAGCCATGGTTGTAGCTGCGGTTGTCCCCGTGTCCGTCCCGGTTCTGCTCGCCGTTGGCCTCGTTGTGCTTGCGGTCATAAGAGACGAGGTCATTGAGCGTAAAGCCGTCGTGGGCCGTGACGAAGTTCAGTGATGCCAGGCGGGAGCGGCCTGACCCTTCAAAAAGCGCGGCGGAACCGGACAGGGCATCCGCAAGCCGGGCGACGGAACCGCCATGGCCTCCGGCCTCAATCGCAGCGCGGTCGGACAGCCAGAAGGAGCGGACGCTGTCCCTGAAGTGGTCGTTCCAGTCCACCCAGCCCATCGGAAACTTACCGGTCTGCCAGCCGCCATACCCGATGTCCCATGGTTCGGCGATCAGCTTCACATCGGACAGCACGGGATCGGCGGCCACCGCCACCAGGAAGGGGTGCCGGGGATCAAATTCGTTGTGGGTGTTCCGGCAGAGGGTCACTGCCAGATCAAAGCGGAAGCCGTCGATATGGAATTCATCCACCCAATACCGGAGCGAGTCCAGGACCAGCTGGACGACGCGGGGATTGCCGAAGTTCAGGCTGTTCCCGCACCCGGTCGTGTCCAGGTATTTGCCGTGGCCGTCCGTGCGGTAGTACGCGGTCTCGCCAAGCCCGCGGAAGCTGATGGTCTGCCCGTCCGCGCCACCCTCGGCAGTGTGGTTATAGACGACGTCCAGGATCACTTCGAGTCCGGCCGCGTGGAGCAGCTTGACCATACCTTTGAACTCGTCCTGGATGGCCTGCGGACCGGCGTCCTGTGCAGCCTGGGTTGCGTAGCCCGGGTGCGGTGCGAAGAACGCGGCAGTGTTGTAGCCCCAGTAGTTGGTCATGCCAAGGTTTTGCAGGTGCGGCTCATCCAGATGGAAGTGCACGGGGAGCAGCTGGATCGAGGTCACACCAAGGCTCTTGATGTGCTCGATGATCGCCGGATGTGCCATGCCGGCATAGGTTCCGCGCAGTTCTTCGGGCACGTCCGGGTGCAGCATGCTCTGGCCGCGGACATGGGCCTCGTAGATGATGGTGTTCCGCCACTGCAGCCGCGGCCGCTCGTCCAGCCCCCAGTCGAAGTCGCCCGCCATCCGGACGTTCGTCAGGAATCCTTCCCGCTCGTCCACGGCACGGCCGTAGGGGTCGAGCAGCAGTGGCTGGCCGCCGTCGTCATCCAGGTCCATCGTCGGCACTGACAAGGGCAGCGGCTCCGCCTTGGACGTGGCGCGGAAACCATACCGCGATCCATACGGAAATCCATCAACGATGCCGTGGTGCACACCATGGGTAACGTTTGGCAGGGTCTGGAGGCGCCATTCGCCGCCGGGGGCCTTGTACGCGACCTCGAGAGTCAGGACGCCGGGCGCGTAGACAGCCACGTTGGCGGCGGAGTGCGGTGCGGCGTGGCCACCGGGTCCAGGGCGCGGAACGCTGACACCGAGTGGATGTGCAGATGAAGCATCCATGGTGGAAGCGGTGTCGAAAAGCGGCATGACCATCACGTCAATGGTAGCCGTCGGCGCCGGTTCATCCGCACCCGCGACATTGTGACACCGGCAAGCCCCCGCGGATGTCGTGCCGCCCCGAACGGACCGGGGTTGCATACTTGAAGGAAACGTCGAGGCGGAGGTACGAAGTGCGGGTTGCGCTGGCTCAGATCATCAGCGGCCGGGACGTGGCCGCCAACCTGTCCATCCTGGAACGCGAGGCGCAAAAGGCGAAGGCCGGCGGTGCTGCGATGGTGGTTTTCCCGGAGGCCTCCATGAGGGCGTTCGGAAATTCGTTGACGGACATCGCCGAACCGTTGGACGGCCCCTGGGCATCGCGGGTGCGGAACATCGCCGCGTCGCTGGACCTGGTGGTGGTGGCCGGCATGTTCACTCCGGGGTCAGCCGGGGGCGCCGGTGGCGGAAAAGTGCGGAACACCCTGCTGGCGACCGGTCCGGGCGTGGAAGCCGGCTATGACAAGGTCCACCTCTTTGACGCCTTCGGTTTCCTTGAATCCGACACGGTTGACCCGGGCACTGAACCGGTAACGTTCGACGCCGGCGGCCTCACCTTTGGCCTCGCCACCTGCTACGACATCCGGTTCCCGGCGCTGTTCACAGCCAACGCCGAACGCGGCGCGGAAGTGAACATCGTCTGCGCTTCATGGGCCTCCGGGCCGGGGAAGGTTGACCAGTGGCGGCTTCTTGCCCGCGCGCGTGCCCTGGACTCCACCACCTACGTCCTCGCCTGCGGACAGGGCGACCCCACCACCCAGGGCGTGGCCGCCAAAGCCGGTTCACCCACCGGGGTGGGACATTCCGCCGTCGTCTCGCCGTTGGGTGAGGTGCTGGACGAGCTCGACGGCGACCCGGGGATGCTCTTCGCGGACCTGGAGGGCGCCGTGGTGGAGGAAGCCCGCCAGCGGCTCCCGGTCCTGGCGAACCGCCGCAGTTTCTAACACCCCCCGACGCTCTCTCACTTAATGCAGCAAAAGCAGCAACGCTCTCTCACTTTCTTCAAGAAAGTGAGAGAGCGTCGCGTCCAAACCCGCATCAAGTGAGAGAGCGTCTGAACTACCTGGCCGCGCGCTGCCTGGAGACTTCGTACAGGGAGATGCCAACTGCCATGGAGGCGTTCAGCGATTCCATGGCGGAGTCGATCGGAATGGAAACGATCTGGTCGCAGTTCTCGCGCACCAGGCGGCTCAGGCCTTTGCCTTCGGAGCCAACCACGATGCATACGGGCTCGGTGGCGAGGGTGAGGTCCGGAAGCGAAACGTCGCCGTCGCCGTCGAGCCCGAGGACAAAGATGCCCATGTTCTTGAACTGCTTCAGGGCGCTGTTCAGGTTGGCAGCGCGGGCCACCGGAACGCGCACGGCCGCGCCGGCGCTGGTCTTCCACGCAGAAGCGGTGACGCCAACGGATCGGCGTTCCGGAACGATGACGCCGTGGCCGCTGAAGGCCGAAACGGAGCGGATGATGGCGCCAAGGTTGCGTGGGTCCGTGATGCCGTCGAGCGCCACGAACAGCGGAGCGTTAGGTACGTGCCCCTTCTTCCAGGCCGCCACCGTCTCCTCTGCGAGGTCATAGGCGTCCTGGTACTCGTAAGGCGGGATCTGCAGGACGAGGCCCTGGTGCACGGCGTCGTCTGTCATGCGGTCAAGCTCCGGCTTGCCCGTCTCGAGCAGCGGGATGCCGCGTTCCGCAGCGAGCTTCAGGGATTCCTTGACTCGGTCATCCATCTCAATCCGGATGGCGATGTGCAGGGCCTTGGCGGGGATTCCGGCGCGCAGCGCTTCGACCACCGAGTTGCGGCCGGTGACGACTTCCTCGGTGGCGCGGCCCTTGGGACCGGAGCGGGAAGCACCCGCGCTGCGGGCACCGGTGTTGGTGCCACGCTTCGCCGCGGACCGTTCCGCCAGCTGCTTGCTCTTGTGGGCCTTGTGGTACGGGCGGTCCTCCGCCTTGGGCGTGGGGCCCTTGCCCTCCAGGGCCTTACGGCCATGACCGCCGGTTCCGACAGTGGGGCCCTTCTTCGCTTTTACCGACCGGCGACCATTGTTGGCCATGAGAGTTCCACCCTTGATTGTTTGACTGAGTCTGCATACCAGTCTACTGAATCAAGTAAAATCGCCGGTTCAGTCCCGCTGCAGGCTCCAGGTAGCGCCGTCGGGGCCGTCCTCAACAGCGACGCCGGCGGCCTTCAGCGTGTCCCGGATGGCGTCCGAGGCGGCCCAGTCCTTGGAAGCCCTCGCCTGCGCGCGGGCAGCGAGCTGGGCCTCGACCAGTACCTGGAGGGCTGCTGATTCCCGGGTGTCCGCGACCGCACCCGAAGCCACAGCGTTAAGGCCCAATACTCGAAGCATGTCGTGGAGGCTGTGCAGCGCCTGCTGTGCATCCTGCAGCCGCCCCTCCGTCAGGGCGGTGTTGCCGGACCGTACAGTCTCATGGACGACGGCGAGGGCCTGGGGCACGTTCAGGTCGTCGTCCATGGCGCGTTCGAACTCTTCGGGCACCTTGCCATAGGTGGCGAACGCGTAGTTTCCACCGGCGGACAATGCCTGGATGGCGCGGCCCATAAAGCCCTCAATGCGTTCGACGGCGGCGGTGGCCTCTTGGAGCGAGGTAGGACGGTAGTCCAGCACCGACCGGTAATGGGCCTGCCCGAGGTAGTAGCGGACTACCCGCGGGGAGGCCAGTTCCAGCATCTCTGAGGGGCTGATGGTGTTGCCGATGGATTTGGACATTTTGTCGCCCTCATAGGTGACCATGCCGTTGTGCATCCAGAAGCGGGCGAAGCCATGCCCGGCGGCCTGGGACTGCGCCATCTCGTTTTCGTGGTGCGGGAACCGGAGGTCCAGCCCGCCGCCGTGGATATCGAATTCGGTGCCCAGGTACTTGGTGACCATCGCCGAGCACTCAAGGTGCCAGCCCGGCCGGCCGGCGCCCCACGGTGAGGCCCAGCTCGCCGTCGTCGGCTCGCCGTCTTTGTAGCCTTTCCAGAGCGCAAAGTCGCGGGGATCTTTCTTTCCCCTGGGGTCCGCGTCCGGTGCACCCTGCATGTCCTCGATGTTCTGGCGCGTCAGGGAACCGTAGCTGGCCCAGGACCTCACATCGAAGTAGACGTCGCCGGAATCGTCCAGGGCGGGGTACGCGTGGCCGCGCTCGATGAGCGACTGGATCAGGGCATGCATTTCCGGGATGTGGCCGGTGGCCCGCGGCTCGTAGGTGGGCCTCGAAACACCGAGGGTGTCGTAGGCCTTGAGGAATTCCTGTTCGAAGCGGTAGGCCAGCGCCCACCATTCCTCTTCGCGGACAGTGTCAGGCCCGTCCTCGACATCAGGGCCGAAGGACTCAGCGGACTTGGCAAGGATCTTGTCGTCGATGTCCGTGACGTTGCGGACCACCGTGACGCGCAGGTTCCGGTATTCGAGCCAGCGGGTCAGCTGGTCGAACGCGATGGCTGAACGGATGTGGCCCACGTGCGGCATGCCCTGCACCGTGGCTCCGCAGTAGTACAGGGTCGCTTTTCCCGGAACGAGGGGAACGAAGTCACGGACTTCGGCGGATGCTGTGTCGTAAAAGCGGAGAGTCACCGCTCCAGAATAGACGAAAGCCGTCCTGGCCGGTTCCGGCACCAGCTCCGGATCAGCGGGGATACACCAGGGCCGTGGCAACGGCAGCTATGCCCTCACCCCTGCCGGTGAAGCCCAGTCCGTCGCTGGTAGTGGCCGTAACGCTGACAGGTGCTCCCGCTGCCTCGGTCAGGACGTCCTGCGACTCCTGCCGCCGGGGACCGAACTTGGGCCGGCCGGCGACGAACTGTACGGCCACGTTGCCGATCTCAAACCCGGCGGCGCGGACAATCCTGGCCGCCTCCGCCAGCAGTGTGACGCCTGAGGCCCCGGCGAATTCCGGCCGGTCGGTGCCGAAATGCGTTCCCAGGTCCCCGATGCCGGCGGCTGAGAAGAGGGCGTCCGCCGCGGCGTGGGCGACCGGGTCCCCGTCCGAGTGTCCGGCAAGTCCACGCTCGCCTTCCCAGAACAACCCGCCCAGCCACAGCGGACGGGGCAGCTCCTCCGACGCATAGGCATGGACGTCCATGCCAATGCCGGTACGCGGCAGGATCATGGGTAGCTCCGTCATGCCTAGCCCTCCACCCAGCGGATCCCCAACGGGCCTTCGAGCAGCCCCTCGGCAATGATCAGATCCAGTGGGGTAGTGATCTTCAAGGACTGGGTGGAGCCGTGGACAGCGTGCACCCGGACACCCAGCATTTCCACCAGCATGGCGTCGTCGGTGACCGCCGCAGCCTGTTCCTCGTCAAAGCCCTGCGCCGCCGCGTGGGCCTCCTGCAGGGTGGAAAGCCGGAAACCCTGGGGTGTCTGGACCGAGCGCAGCTCTTCCCGCCGAGCAGTCCCGGTGACGAGTTCCGGAGCGATGGCGGCGTCGTCACCGCTGGTCCGGGCCACCATCTTGACCGTGTCCACCACGGGAACCGCCGGGATCACTGCAAGGGCGCCGGCAGCCAGGGAATCCACCACGCGATGAAAGACATATTCGGGGGCCAGGGCCCTGGCGGCATCGTGCACCAGCACGGCTTCAATCCCGTCCATCAGGGCCGCGATGCCTGCCCGGACGGAATCGGCACGCGTTGCGCCGCCATCGAGAACGGTGAGGACGGGCCCGCCGTCGGCCAGTTCCTGCCTGAAGTCCTCGCAAAGCTGCCGGAGTCCGTCTGCGCCGGCGGGAAGCACCACGCAGACCTGGCTGCCGACTCCGGAGGCAACGACGCCGCGCAGCGCGTGCATCAGGATGGGTTCGCCGCCCAGCGGGACAGCTGCTTTGGGGATGCCGTAGCCCAGCCGCTCGCCGGAACCTGCGGCCACGATAACGACGGCGGTGACGGGGCGGGGCAGTCCGTTGTTCATGCGCTCCAGCCTACGTCCCCGGAAGCCCGCCCAGGCGGAAGACCGGCAACGGGACGACTCCGGCTCTGCCAACAGTCCCGGCCGAAAATGGGCAAAAAGAAACCCCGGCGGTACTCACGTACCCCCGGGGCTCAATTCTTAGGAAGCCAGGACCTCGTCGAGAACGCTTGCTGCCTTCTCTTCATCAGTCTTTTCAGCCAGCGCCAGTTCTGAAATCAGAATCTGCCGGGCCTTGGCCAGCATTCGCTTCTCACCTGCGGAAAGGCCCCGATCGTGATCGCGGCGCCAGAGGTCACGAACAACCTCTGCAACCTTGATGACGTCACCGGAAGCAAGCTTCTCCAGATTTGCCTTGTATCTGCGTGACCAGTTGGTGGGTTCTTCAGTGAACTCAGCCCGAAGCACATCGAAAACGTGCTCCAAACCTTCTTTGCCCACTACGTCACGCACCCCAACAAGGTCAACGTTCTCTGCTGGAACTTCAATGGTCAGATCACCCTGAGCCACCTTGAGCTTGAGATACATTTTCTCTTCGCCCTTGACAGTGCGCATCTTGATTTCTTCAATTTTTGCTGCACCGTGGTGAGGGTAAACTACTGTCTCGCCGACCTCAAATACCATGTGGACATTCCCCTTTCCCGCAGACCAGTTTATCACGATTCAGGCATATGACTGGCCCCTAAAGGGCCCCGGAACCGCATGAATCCGCGGAAAATGGGGCAAATCAACCCCCTCCACCCTCTTGACGGATGCAGATAATAGTGCATCCACCGGCCGCTGCCAAGGACAATGTGACCACCCGGAATCCGCCTTTACCCCTGTTTGCCGCTAGGCTATGGCTGAATAATGTTTCAAGACTCTCGAGGAGTACGTGACGTGCGTTTCACTGCGATGACCCGGGCCCAGGGCGGCAAACTGGCACTGACGGCAGGAGCCCTGGCGCTGAGCCTGGCAACGGTGACCGGCTGCGGCTACATCAATCCCCAGCAGACTTCCGAGGTCTATTCCGCGTCGGACGGAGTCCAGGCCGATCTGGGTCCGCTGCAGCTGCGGAACATGCTGATCGTTTCCGGTGGCGAGGACAAGCCCGGCCGCCTGCTCGGCGCCGTGTACAACTCCTCATCGCAGGACGTGCTGCTCACGGTCAACGGTGCCGCGGGCTCCCGGACGCAGGTGCCGGTGAAAGCCAACGCGTACACCCTGCTCAACGACTCCACCGATGAAGCCATCCTGAGCACGTCCGGCGGCATCGCCGGTTCCCTGGTGGACGTCAAGGTCAGCGAGGACGGCACCGACGTCAACAAGACAGTCCGCGTGCCTGTCCTGGACGGCACGCTGCCTGAGTACAAGGAGTACCTGCCTGCCGGCAGCGAACCCACCACGTCCGGCTCCCCCAGCCCGTCGCCGTCGGCCACCGCCACGGGGGCAGCCCACTGATCGGTCCTTCCGCGACAGCGGTGACGCCCCAACAAAGCTGAAAAGAAAACGGAGGGTCTCCCCATCGGGAGTCCCTCCGTTTTTGCCTGTCCTGCCTTGCTTACGGTTCGAACTTATAGCCCAGGCCGCGGACGGTGACCAGGTAACGGGGAACTGACGGATCGGGCTCGATCTTGCCGCGCAACCGCTTGACGTGCACGTCAAGGGTCTTGGTGTCCCCTACATAGTCCGAACCCCAGACCCGGTCGATGAGCTGGCCGCGGGTCAGGACCCGGCCGGAGTTCCGCAGCAACATCTCCAGCAGCTCGAATTCCTTCAGCGGCAGGAGGACCTGCTCGCCGCCCACACTCACCACGTGGCGCTCAATGTCCATCCGGACAGGCCCGGCCTGGACCGTGGCCGAGATCAGTTCCTCGGGCTCACCCTGCCGGCGGAGCACTGCGCGCACCCGGGCCACCAGCTCGCGGGAGGAATACGGCTTGGTGACATAGTCATCGGCGCCCAGCTCAAGGCCAACCACCTTGTCAATCTCCGAGTCCTTGGCCGTCAGCATGATCACCGGGACGCTGGAGCGCTGGCGCAGCTGGCGGCAGACTTCCGTGCCTGACAGGCCCGGGAGCTGCAGGTCCAGCAGCACCAGGTCCGCGCCGTTCCGGTCAAATTCGGTGATGGCGTCCAGTCCGTTGTCCACCACCTCGACTTCGAACCCCTCCTTGCCCAGCAGATAGGACAACGGGTCGCTGAACGATTCTTCGTCCTCGACTATCAAAATCCGGCTCAAGCGCTGGCTCCTTGTTCATGTACGCCGCGTTCTTTAACGCGCTCGTGTACGGCTCGTTCCTTGACACCGGCGGTATCCGGTTCGTCCTGGGTTTCCATCTCTGGCAGCCTCAGGGTGAAAGTGGACCCTTGGCCGGGCCGGGACCACAAGGTCACCTCGCCGCCATGGTTGGAGGCCACGTGCTTGACGATGCTCAGGCCCAGGCCCGTTCCCCCCGTGTGGCGCGACCGTGCCGCATCCACCCGGTAGAACCTCTCGAAAACACGCTCCTGGTCCTCCAGGCTCATGCCTTCGCCCTGGTCGGTGACGGACACGGCGATGAGTCCTTCCTTGGACCGGACGCCGACGCCTACCTTGGTGTTTTCAGGCGAGTAACGGATGGCGTTGTCGATAAGGTTCCGCAGTGCCGTGACGAGCAGGTCGCGGTCACCGAAGACCTTGGCCTCCACCCTGTCACCGACAACTATCTGGATGTTCTTGCTCTCGGCCGGGAGCTGGGAGCGGTCCACGGCCTCGGAGATGACGGCGTTGATGTCCACAGCCGTACCCTCCTGGGAGACGCTGGCCCCTTGAAGGCGTGAGAGTTCGATGATGTCCTGCACCAAAGCCGCCAGCCGGCCGGACTCCTTGTGCATGCGCTTGGCGAACCGGCGGACGGCTTCTTCGTCGTCCGCGGAGGATTCCAGTGCTTCGGCCAGCAGGGATATTGCACCTACCGGGGTCTTCAACTCGTGGGACACGTTGGCTACGAAGTCGTTGCGGATCTCCTCCGTGCGGGTGATCTCGGTGCGGTCATCGGCCAGCAGCAGGATGTATTCCTCACCGAGCATGGCTGCACGGACCTGCACGATGATGGTTCCCTGGCCCAGCGGACCGCGCGGAAGCTCGAGCCGCTTTTCCAGGATCACGCCGTCACGGCGTACCCCGGCCGTCATGTCCAGCAGCTGTTTGTGGACCACCGTATGCCCGCGGACCAGCCCGTAGGCATAGGCTGCGGGACTGGCCCGGACGACGCCGTCCACGGCGTCCACCACGACAAATGCCCGGCCGACGACGGCAAGCACCTCCGCAGCGCCCGGCGGCAAGGTGAGTTCGTCGTCGTCGACGTCGACAAGGTGCCGCTGCTGTTCACTGACCCGGAATGCGAGCACGCCGAAGGTGCCTAACGCCAGGCCAACCAGGCCGGCGATAACACCGATGAGCGTAGAATCCACAGCTCCAGCTTATGCTGTGACCAACGGCCAACCGGTGCGTCCCGGGCCTTTGCACGAACGGTTCAGCTAACGTTCATCTACAAGCGACAATTAGTTAACCGCCCGCTGACAGAGTTGCACGTTGGAGTGCCGAACGGCGACATGAGTTCCGTCTGCCACATGGGCGGTGCGGAATTCCAAGGAAAGGACGCCCACGTGCGTAAGGTTTTTCAGGAAGAGCTGACCCAGGTGGGTGAACAGCTGGTTGAGATTTCGAAGCTGGTCAGCGAGGCCATCGGGAAGGCCACCACGTCCTTCCAGGTTGCGGATGTCGATCTGGCCGAAGACGTTATCACTGCAGATGCCCGCATCGATTTCCTGCAGAACAGCCTGGATGAACGTGCCATCGATATCCTCGCGCTGCAGGGCCCGGTAGCCAGCGATCTCCGGATGATTGTGGGGGCTCTGCGCATGAGCGCTTCCCTGGAGCGCATGGGTGACCTGGCCCGGCACATTGCACAGCTTGCACGGCTGCGCTTCCCGTCCACGGTGATCCCCGCATCCATGACCGCCACGTTCGAGAAGATGGCCGAACAGGACCAGCTGATTGCGGAGAAGCTCACCGTGCTGCTGGAAACCCGGGACCTTGAAGTTGCCCGCGACATCCTCAAAGCCAACACCACCATCGATGACCTCCACCTGAGCGTCTTCCAGGCCATCGCTTCCCCGGACTGGGCCGAGTCGCCCGCCACCACCGTGGACGTGGCCCTCGCGAGCCGCTACTTCGAGCGCTTCGCTGACCATGGTGTGTCCGTGGCCCGCAAGGTCACCTACCTCGTCACCGGCGAATGGCAGCCCCAGGCCCTCTAGCCCCTCTTTAAAACCTGCGACGGCGGGCCGGTCACCTGAGGTGACCGGCC
>NZ_QAIQ01000179.1 GCF_003061105.1 Arthrobacter sp. HMWF013 | reverse complement strand
GAGCTGCTGGATGGCTATATCGGCGCGTCCGTCTACGACAGCTTCGGCAACGTAACCCTTGTGAACCACGGTGGCATGGGAACCGACTTCTTCGCTGATACCCAGCTTATCCATGAGGGCCACGAAGTAGGCTCCGCTGGCTCCCGTGCCTGAGTAGGCTACAGACTTAGCGCTGCGGATGGTCCTGATAAAGGATTCAGCTGTGGATATGTCGGGCGCCGGGACGTTGTGATTGACTGCGACTCCAATGCCCGCGCGCGCAACAGATGTCAGGGTGCTGCCATCAATTATGGGCCCCAGTGATGCGAACGAGCTGCTGACTGCGACCATCACGTCGAAGGACTCACCGGCTTCTATCCGCCGAAGCAGCTGGCTCGTTGGCTCGAAGACAGCCTGAACTCCAACCCCCGTTTCCTGGTGGAACACATCAATGACTTCATCAAGGGCCTTCTTGACGGCCGGGGAACTAAAGACTTTCACTGGGGTTCGTTTCTTTCTCGTGGTGTTTCTCTTGGGGAGGTGTTGAACGACCCCTGGTCCTCATTGACCTGTTGCCCCGTGACGGGTCTGAAACTGCGATAACGGCACTGCGAACCCGGGGCCAGTCGGGGATGCGGGAAGAAGGTCCTGCATCATGACCATCCGTCGTTCCCCGTGGACGCTGTCGATGATCCATACGACGCCGATTTCGGGAGCGGCTTCCACGACTGTGCCGTGCAGATGCTGATGTTTTTCAGCCCATGCGACAACGTCGCCGGCGCTGACACTCCATGCCCACTTACCCGATGCCATGGATCTCCTTGAACTGGGGCTGCCATGACTGCAGCAGCGTTTGCCGGCAGTGAGGGCAGCCAGAAGCCGATTGAACTGATGGAGGCACACGTTCTGCGGCTGGGGGGCGTCTGTATCAGGCGCCCCCCAGCCGGGGTGCTATAGGTCGATGACGCTCACTGTTTTGCCGGTGATGGCAGATTCCGCTGCGGCGTTTGCCAGGACCAGCGCGGAGACTCCGTCAGCGAAGTTTGGTGATGTAGGTGCGCCTGTGCGGATGGAGTGTGCGAAGGCGTCCAGTTCTGCGTAGTACGCCTGCGGATAGCGTTCGAGGAAGAAGGGCAGGTAGGCGTCTGCTTCTTCTGTCCCGGTGGCTCCGGATTTGCGCACAGTGGTTGGTGCGACGTTGGCGGCCGAAAGCATACCGCCGGCCCCGAATGCTTCCAGCCGCTGGTCGTAACCGAAGGCGCAGTGGCGGGAGTTCGTGATGGTGATGAGCTCGCCCTCGCTGCCGCGCAAAGTTACTACAGCGGAATCGAAGTCGTTGAGCTCTTCGATTTCCTTGCTGAAGACGTTTGAGGCCACTGCGGTCACTTCGACGATGTTTGGTATGAACGAGCGTGCCATGTCCAGGTCGTGGATCGTCATGTCGCGGAAGATGCCGCCGGAACCGGCGATGTAGTCCCGCGGGGCCGGTTCGGGGTCGCGGCTGGTGATGGTGAGTTGTTCGAGCTTGCCGATTTCCCCGGCTTCGACCCGGGTGCGCACGGCGGCGAAAGACGGATCGAAGCGGCGGTTGAAACCGAGCATGATCGGGACGGTGGTGTCCTTGATCTGCTCACGGCAGGCGAGGACGGTGTCGATGTCGAGGTCAATGGGCTTTTCGCAGAGGACAGCGAGGCCGTGGGCAACCGAACGGGAGATGAGGTCCACGTGGGTGCTGGTGGGCGAGCCGATGATCACGCCGTCGAGGCTGGTGTCGGCGAACACCTCTTCGGGGTCCTGTACGGCGCGTGCGCCGGTGCTTTCGGCCAGCCGGCGTGCCCCGTCGATGAACGGGTCGGCGATCAGAACGAGATCGATCTCCGGGTGGGCGGCAATGTTGCGGGCGTGTACCTGCCCGATGCGGCCCGAGCCGAACAGTGCCAGGCGCAGGCGTTTGTTGTTGGACATGGGGTGTGGCCTTTCAGGAAAATGGAGAAGGTGGTAAGCCGCGTTGCCGGAGACGGCAGGGGGCGGTGCGGGACTTGGCCGATCAGCGTGCGAGGGAGACTCCGGGGAAGCAGCTGATTGCTGTTTCGTAGGCGCGCTTAAGGCCTTCGGCAACGGGCAGGCTGCGGTGTTCGGCGGAAATGATTTCAACTCCCCAAGGGCCCTGGTATCCGGCATCGAGAGTTCGCTGGATGAACGTGCGGGTGTCGAAGTCGCCCTGACCGCAGTACGCGCGGTTGTTGATGGTGTCTTCAAAGATGGTGCCAACGACGTCCTTGTAACCGTCGTCGATTTCTACGGCGAAGACCCTGTCCATGGGCACAACGTCCCAGAGGTCCTCGTGGGAAAGACCGGACCTGTGAGTGTGCCAGATGTCGATCATCAGGCCCGCGGCGGGACTGTCGGAGCTGGTTACGACCTTGACCGCTTCCTGCGCCGTGCGCAGGTGTGAGAAGGGTGTCGCTTCGAGTGCAAGCCGGACGCCGGATTCAGCGGCTTCGTCTGCGAGGTCGGAGAATGCGCTGGCCATCGTCGACAGCGGCAGCGGGTTGTCGGTCATGCCGGCGCCGACTTTGATGTGCCGCGCACCCAGGGCCTGGGCAGCTTCGAACAGTTCGGCACGTTGGATATCGGATTCGGCGCGTTCGGTTCCGGTGGCCCACCAGCCGTTCAGGAATTCGACTTCGATGATGCCGATTCCTGCCTCGCGGATCATGCGCCCGAGCTCGGGGTAGCCGATGGTGCGGCGTGCATGCAGCAGATCGTGGTGTACCAACCCGATGCCTGACCACCCGGTCTGCGCGATGAGGTTGATGCGCTCCTGGATCGGGATGGGGCTGGTTTCGTCCGGGCGTCCGGGGGCGGTATCGCCGGCACTCACCCAGCAGGTCGCGATCAGCTGCGGGGCGGCGTTGGTTTCGCTGGTCATGCGGTCTCGACCTCCATGGATGCTCCCTGTTCCTTCTCGGAGCGGTAGCAGGCGTCGACAATCCGAGCGACGGCCAGGGCATCGGCGACCGGGGCCACTACGGGGGCGCCGGTGCGGATGCTGTCGATCCAGCCACGCATTTCAGGGTGGAAGTTGCTGATGTTTCCCAGTTCGGGCAGTTCGGAGAATTTGTTCAGTTCGGTCCTGGCGAAGGGCGGGGTGAAGTGGCTTTGGGTCCACTCGGTCCAGCCGGCGCGCCAGCCGGCACGGTCCTGGTCCACGTAGACGCGCAGCTTCTGGGGCAGGATGCCGATTTCCAGCATGCCGCCGGTTCCGTAGACGGAGATACGGGAGCTTTCGAACCACTCAAGGTGGTCGTGCCCGTCGAAGCTGAAGGTCACGGACTTGTCCGGGTAGTTCAGCAGGACGGCTGCGGAATCTTCCCGGCTCGACTCGTCGGACAGGCGTCCGGACTTGTGGACACGGGCGTTGACCGTATCGGGTGTGCCGAACATGTGCACCAGGGAGTCAAGCATGTGGCATCCGATGATCCATAGTGCCCCTCCCATGTCGGCGGGCTGGTTCAGGTGCGCGGTCAGGTGTTCACCGACGAGGGCAGCACCGCGGGCGGAGACGGAAACCACCTCACCAATGACGCCGGTGTCGATGAGTTCCTTGGCCTCTGCGATGGACTGGGCGAGGCGAACGTTGTAGCCGACCTGCACCACCAGCCCCGGGGCGGCCTTGGATTCGGCTTCGGCCAGCTGGAGCAGATCTTCAACGGTTCCCCCGCCGGGCTTTTCGACGACGACGGACTTGCCGGCGGCCAGTGCGCGCAGGGCGTGGGGGACCATGTCCTTGCTCTTGGAGTGGACCATGATCGCGTTGATGCGCTCGTCCTGGAGCAGCGCGTCAATGGAGCGGGGCTCCATGTCGTACTTATCGGTGAAGTACTGCAGGCGGGGATCGTCGTCCGCGGCGGCTACGACTTCCACCCCGTCAATTTCGCGCAGGGCGCGAACCCGGGCAGAGGCGTGCGGGTGTGTGATTCCCAGAAGTCCTACGACAATCGGTTCCAACGCATTGTCTCCTTCGACTGAGCACCTGATCGGTGCGTTTATGGTTTTGATGGGGGCGGGCAACGGTGCTCCACCGGTTCAATATGATTGGGATGCAGTGTCACCTAATGGACAGCTTGTCCAAAGCATTTCATGGACGCGGCCGTCGGTCAAGCTATGACCTGTGACACGTCCGCGTCCTTTTTGGACGCAGCCTGCGGCGCCCCGAGGTAGTCCGACAAAGCCCTGGTTCCGCGCAGGAGGAGATCGACGATGGGATCTTCGCCCTCGGGCCGGTTCAGGATGCCCTCGCGGAGCCCACTGATGGACAGGGAAGCCGCAACCTCGCCGCGGTGGTCGAAGATGGGTGCCCCGATGGCGGCGATGCCGGGGGTGACGTTGTTGTCGCTGACAACGAAGCCCTGGTCCCGGATGTGCTCCAGTCCGGAATAGAACTCTGAACGGGACCGAACGTCGCGCCAGGGCTCCCCGCTGCTGGCGACGATCGCGGTATATTCGTCCCACGAAGCCCGGTCTTCGAAAGCGAGCAGCGCACGGGGCGCGGCGCCGACATGCAGGGGAAGTGACTCCCCCAGTTTCAGGACCCGGCTGTTGACCCGTATCCCGTCAATGCGCTCGATGCAGACCGCCCGGGTGCCACGGCGGATGCACAGGAAGGTTGTTTCCCCCGTTGCTGCGTGGATTTCGCGCAGGATGGGGTCGGCGGCACGGCGGATATCCAGGCGGCGTGTGAGGTCGCCGGAAAGGGCGATCATTTTGCTTCCCACCCGGTATGCGCCGCGATGGCCGATCTGTTCCACCCATCCGGCTTCAGCCAAGGTGGCCAGCATCCGGTAAATGGAACTGGCGGGTTCTTCGAGCATCTCGGTCAGCCGGGTCGAGGTTGCGATGCGTTCTTCAGCCAGGGCCGATATCAGTGCGGATGCTTTGGCGATGACGGCAGGGGCGCGGGGGGAATCCCGCTCGGATCCGTCCGGAGGGTCGAGCCGGGCGGCTTCTTTTCCTTCGTTCGGGTTGTCCTGGGACATGGAGGCGGCGATGGCCCGGGCGGCGGTGTCCAGGACCTTCCGTGCCGCGTCCTCCTGGCCGAGGACTGTTGCCCGCAGGCCCGCGACCGAGAGGGCACCCAGCAGGCTGCCATCCCGACGGAGGACGGGAACGGCAATTGAGGCGATGCCTTCGATGACCTCGCTGTCTTCAACGCTCCATCCGCGCCTTGCGGTCTGCTCGACCCTCTCCCTCAGCTGCTCTCCGGTGAGCGGTGCCCGGGAAGCGATGCCGGGGTACGGGCCCGAGGCCAATACGCTCTCCCGGAACTCGGGGGCACCAAAGGCCAGCAGAGCCTGTGATGCGGCCCCGGCGTGGAGCGGAAGGGTGCGCCCGGGGGCCAGGTCGTGCAGGTCGACGTCTGCGCCCTGGATCTGGTCCAGGCAAACGGCTCCGTTTTCGCGCAGGACGCAGAAGTAGGGGCTCATGCCCAGCTGGCCACGGATCCAGCGCAACTGTTCGCGCAGCTCTGTGCGGTCCACGAGCGCATCAGCTGCCGCGTCACCCAGTTTGAGTATCGCAGTGCCCAGCTCAAGCTTGCCGTCACCGCTCGACCGGACGAGGTTCTCCTGCTCCAGCGCAGCGACGATCCGGTACACGGTCGGCCGCGGTTCGGACACGACTTTCGCCAGCTCCGCCGGCGTTGACTGGCCAATCCGGGCCAATTCATCGATCACCTGGCTGGCTTTTTTCAACAGCTGAATGGTGTTCACCAACCGCCTCTTTTCTGACCCGAAGGGGCCTCTGGCATCCGCGTAACTACCCTCGCGCAGATGCGCTGCACATGAGCACCTCTGCCATGGTCGTCCTCCCGGCCGCGAGTGCCACGGGAGGCCTGGCTTGTGGCGTGCGCAAATGTAATTTGGAACACCACTAGCGTCAATGGCTGGTACTGTGCGAACATGGTGTCCATTGTACGGCACCAAGTGCTCGCAATCACATCTAAATTTCAGGCGCGGCGGTCCTGCCGACGCAGAACTGACGCCTTCAGCGTCACGCGGCTCTCCAAAGGAGGAGAACGGTGTTTAAGAAAATTGTTATGTTCGCTGCAACAGCAGCCACGTCACTGGTACTTGCTGGTTGTGCAGGAGGGGGTGCAGGCAGCGGCAACGGGGCCGGCGGAGGGACACAGGCTCCCGCCGACACCCGAATCGGAGTTTCACTGCCCAGCCAGGATGAAGAGCGGTGGATCACCGACGGTAAGGCCATCAAGGAAGGGCTGGAAAAGGTCGGCTACCAGGTGGACCTCCAGTACGCCAATAACGACATCCCCACCCAGCAGCAGCAGGTAGACCAGATGCTGACCCAAGGTGCCGATCTGCTGATCCTGGCACCGCTGGACGGAACGGCCCTGTCCCCCCAGCTGCAGCAGGCGGCAAGCTCGAACATCCCGATCGTCTCCTACGACCGGTTCGTCAGGAACAGCGCCGACGTTGACGTTTACGTCACCTTCGACAACTTCAAGGTCGGCGCCCAGCAGGCCACCTCGCTCCTCATCGGGCTCGGTGTCCTGAACAAGGACGGCTCCGAAGGTTCCGCCAAGGGACCGTTCAATATCGAACTGTTCGGCGGATCGCTGGATGACAACAACGCAACCTTCGTCTTCAACGGCGGCATGTCCGTCCTGCAGAAATACATCGACAACGGCACCCTTGTGGTGAAGTCGGGACAGAACAAGCTTGCACAGGTGGCAACCGAGAACTGGTCACAGCAAAAGGCCCAGGAACGCATGGACAACCTGCTGACCGCCAGCTATAGCGGCGGAACAGCCAAGCTCGACGGTGTCCTTACCCCCAACGACAGCGTCGCCCGCGGCGTCATCACCTCCCTGGGCAACGCCGGCTACGGCCCGACCCTGTCCTCACAGCCCAAGCCGATGCCCGTCACGACCGGCCAGGACGCCGAGGTTGCCTCCGTGAAGTTCGTCAACGACGATGTGCAGTTCTCCACCGTGTTCAAGGACACCCGCGCCTTGGCCGCACAGACTGTAAAGGCGTCCCAGGACCTGCTGGCAGGAAAAGACCCCGAGGTCAACGACACCAAGTCTTATGACAACGGATCCAAGATCGTCCCCTCGTTCCTCGTGCCGATCCAGCCCATCTACAAGGACAACATCAAGTCCGCCCTGATCGATTCCGGCTACTACACCGCTGAAGAGGTCGCAGCCGGCCGCCTTCAGTAAGCACCTTTCAGGGAGGGGCACACAGTGCCCCTCCCCTCCCACTCTCCCCTACAAGACCGATAGGACGGCGGGCCAATGGCCGACCACATCCTGGAAATGCAATCCATCACCAAGACCTTTCCCGGCGTCAAAGCGCTCTCCGGCGTTTCGCTGGCCGTGGAACGCGGTGAGGTCCACGCGATCTGCGGCGAGAACGGCGCAGGGAAGTCCACCCTCATGAAAGTCCTCTCCGGCGTGTACCCCGCTGGCAGCTACGGGGGTGACATCCTGTTCAAGGGACAAACGTGTTCTTTCTCCGGCATCCGGGATTCAGAGCACGCCGGCATCGTGATCATCCACCAGGAACTGGCCCTCGTGCCGCACCTGTCGATCGCCGAGAACATCTTCCTGGGCAACGAGCGCCGCGGCGCATCAGGACTGATCGACTGGCACAAGACGAACGCCGAGGCCGCCGAACTCCTCGCATCCGTCGGTCTGCGGGAAGAGCCCACTACCCCGGTCGGACAGCTTGGCGTCGGCAAGCAGCAACTGGTTGAAATCGCCAAAGCCCTGTCCAAGGAAGTGCAGCTGCTCATTCTCGACGAGCCGACCGCGGCGCTCAACGATAACGACTCCGCCCACCTGCTCGACCTGGTCCGGGCCCTCCGTGACCGCGGCATCACCTCGATCATCATTTCCCACAAACTCAACGAGATCGAAGCGATTGCCGACCACACCACCGTCATCCGCGACGGAAAGACCGTGGAAACCCTGGACATGACGGACCCCGACGTTAACGTCGACCGCATAATCCGCGGAATGGTCGGCCGGGACCTCGAAGCGTTCTATCCCGACCGTGATTCGAACCCGGGCGAGGTCGTTCTCCGGGTGGAGGACTGGACGGTCAAGCACCCCACCCAGGACCGCCTGGTCGTCGATGGCGCCAGCTTTGAAGTCCGCGCCGGAGAAGTCATCGGCGTCGCCGGACTCATGGGCGCCGGACGCACTGAACTGATGATGAGCCTGTTCGGCCGCTCCTACGGCAAGTTCGTATCAGGCAAAATCTTCATGCACGGAAAGGAAATCCACACCCGATCCGTCGCCGCAGCCATCGAAGCACGGATCGCCTACGCCACCGAAGACCGCAAGGCCTTTGGCCTCAACCTCATCGACGACATCGCACGCAACATCTCAGCCGCATCACTGGGCAAACTTGCGAGCTGGGGCTTCGTCAATCACCACGAAGAGGCCCGTGCGGCCGAGTTCGCGATGAAATCGATGAACATCAAAGCCCCCAACGTGAAATCGATCGTCGGCAAGCTCTCCGGCGGGAACCAGCAAAAGGTCGTCCTCTCGAAGTGGTTGCTCACCGACCCGGAAGTACTGATCCTGGACGAACCCACCCGCGGCATTGATGTCGGCGCGAAATACGAAATCTACACCCTCATCAACAGCTTCGTGGACGCCGGAAAGGCAGTCGTGGTCATCTCCTCGGACCTGCTCGAACTCCTCGGCACCTGCGACCGCATCTACGCCCTGTCGACAGGCCGGATCACCGGGCAGTTGCCCGCTGCTGAAGCATCCGAGGAACGCCTCATGACACTCATGACCAAAGAGAAGGAACTCACAGCATGACCGTGACAGCCCCCCGGGGATCCCAAAAGAAAGATACGCCGTCCGCAGCAGCGGTCGTCCACACCGGAACCAGCGAAATCCGCGAGCTATTCACCCGTAACCTGCGTACCAGCGGCATCTACATCGCACTCGTGGCCATCGTGGCCCTGTTCGCGGGACTCACCGGCGGCGCCTCACTCGGTCCCGGTAACATCACCAACATCGTCCTGCAGTACTCCTACATCCTGATCCTTGCCATCGGCATGGTCATCGTGATCATCGCCGGTCACATCGACCTCTCCGTGGGCTCCGTCGTCGCCTTGACCGGCGCAGTGTCGGCGGTCGTCGTCATCCAATACGGACAGCCCTGGTGGGTCGGCGTCCTCGCAGCCCTCGCCACCGGCCTCGCTATTGGAGCCTGGCACGGATACTGGGTCGCCTACGTCGGAATTCCTGCGTTCATCGTCACCCTCGCCGGCATGCTCCTCTTCCGCGGCCTGACCCTGGTCGTACTCAACAACGTATCCCTCTCCCCCTTCCCGGCTGACTACGGCCAGATCGCATCCGGCTTCCTCAACGGTCTCCTCGGGGGCCAGGGATACGACCTCTTCACACTCCTCATCTTCGCCATCGCCGTGATCGGCTACGCCTTCAACCAGTACCGGACCCGCAAGACCCTGATCAGCTACAACCAGCTCGTCCCGTCATTTCCGCTGTTCATCGCCAAAATCCTCGTAGTCGCCATCGCAGTCATGGTCTTCGCCTGGCAGCTGGCCATCGCCCGCGGCATGCCGCTTGTCCTGATCATGCTGGCCATCCTCATCATGGTCTACAGCGTCATCATGCAGCGAAGCGTCTTCGGCCGCCAGGTCTACGCCATCGGCGGCAACGTCGTCGCAGCAGCCCTCTCAGGTGTCAAGGTCCGCACCGTCAACTTCTGGATCTTCGTCAACATGGGCCTCCTCTCCGCAGTGGCCGGTATCGTCTTCTCCTCGCGCTCCAACGGTGCCCAGCCTGGCGCGGGCAACATGTTCGAACTCGACGCGATCGCCGCGGCGTTCATCGGCGGTGCGGCCGTTACAGGCGGCGTCGGCAAAGTCGTGGGAGCCATGGCCGGCGGCCTGATCATGGCCGTCATGAGCAACGGCATGCAGCTGATGGGCATCGACCAGTCCGTGCAATCAGTCGTCAAGGGCCTCGTCCTGATGCTGGCCGTCGCCTTCGACATCTACAACAAGCGCCGCGCCGGTTCCCGCTAAACGCTTCCCGCCCTAAGAAGCACCCGCGTGAAATGAACCATTTACGCAGACAACACCTCTACAAAGGAGTCCATCTGATGACCCACCAGTTTGTATACGAAGCCCTCCCCATGCGGGTGCGCTTCGGCGTCAACTCCCTCTCGACCCTGCCCGAAGAACTCGACCAGATCGGCCTAAAGCGCGTCCTGGTCCTCTGCTCTCCCGAACAGGAAGAGACCGGCAACCGGGTAGCCGAGGCCCTGGGTGAGCGCTGCGTCGGTGTTCTCCCGGAAGCCGTCATGCACGTGCCCAACGAAGTTGCACAGCGGGCAAGCGACGAAGCTGCCAGGGTCGGTGCCGACGGGTGCGTCGCCGTCGGCGGCGGCTCAGCAATCGGACTCGGCAAAGCAATCGCCCTCAAGCACGGGCTGCCGATCGTTGCCGTCCCCACCACATACGCCGGATCAGAAATGACCCCCGTATGGGGACTGACGACCGACGGACGCAAGGAAACCGGCAAGGATCCCCGGGTTCTGCCCCGCAGCGTCGTCTACGATCCCGAGCTCACGGCGACCCTGCCGGCCGCCATGTCCGTGACCAGCGGCATCAACGCCATCGCCCACGCCGTGGAAGCCCTCTACGCCCCGGACGCAACGCCGATCATTTCGCTGATGGCCGAAGAAGGCGTCCGGGCCCTCGTCGCAGCGCTGCCCGCGATCGTGGCCGACAGCTCAGACCTCGAAGCCCGCAGCAACGCCCTCTACGGATCGTGGCTGTGCGGTGCCTGCCTGGGCGCCACCACCATGTCACTGCACCACAAGCTCTGCCACGCACTCGGCGGAACCCTGAACCTGCCGCACGCCCAAACCCACACCGTCGTCCTCCCCCACGCACTGGCCTTCAACCAGCCCGCCGCTCCCGAAGCGACGGCTGCCCTGTCACGGGCACTCGGTGGCGCCGCAGATCCCGCCGAGAGACTGTGGCAGATCGCCGGCGAACTGAATGCCCCCCGGTCCCTGGCCGAGCTGGGCATGAAGGAAGAAGACATCGACCGCATCGCCGAAGAAGCGACCAGCCGCTCTTACGGCAACCCCCGCCCGATCACTTACGACGACGTCCGCGGCATCCTGCACGCGGCATGGGCCGGCAAACCACCGAGCGCCAACCCCACCGTCTGAGCCCAAAAGGTCCACACCCTGCCATCAGGTAAGGCGTGGCACCTCGCGGAGCCACGCGGAGCAGGACCCTCCCTCGCGGATACACCGACAGGAGGGTCCTACTCCACCCCGTCCCACACATTAGAAAAATCAACTAGGAGGCAGACCTTGGTCGCCACGCGGACCATCGCCCCAGGAATCGCCGTATCCCCACTCGCACTCGGCACGAACGTCTTCGGCTGGACCGCCGACACCGAAACATCGCATGCAGTCCTCGACGGCTACGTCGCTGCCGGCGG
>NZ_QAIQ01000178.1 GCF_003061105.1 Arthrobacter sp. HMWF013 | reverse complement strand
GTTCATCGCCGTCGCCATCTTTGCCCGCGGACTGACCAACCGCCTGTTCAGCCGGATCTACCTTCCGGAAAATGAGGAGGCACTGGCGAAGGACCCGCTGCTGTCCTCGCTGGATCCGGAGCGCCGCAAGACGCTGATCGCACGCCGCGACGCCGACGGCGGGCTCACCTGGGACGTCCGGCTGCAGGGTGAGGGCGAAACAGTCTTCCTGGACTTCCAGTGACGGCTGCCGCCCTGGGTTACGGAGCCGACGCTGATGGCGACGCCGGCCTGCTGAGTCCCGTGTCAGCCTCGCCCCTGGTGCGGGTGCTGACGGGGGACCGGGCAGTGCTGGCAGCCATCCTCGCCGTCGAATCGGGCTGGGCTGCGGTGCTCGAAGCGGCGGACCTGGCACCTGCCGGTTCCGCCGCCGTCGTGGCCTCCGCCGCCGAGGCGGGCCGCTACGACGCGGCTGACATCGCGCTCCGTGCCCAGGGCGGCGGAAATCCCGTCATCCCGCTCCTCGCCGATCTCCGGAAGCAGGTTTCGGCATTGGATACCGCGGGCATCGGGGCCGGGAAGGCGATCCACACCTCCCTGACCAGCCAGGACGTGCTGGACACTGCCCTGATGCTGCTCGCCCGCAACACCGTTGACGCGCTGCTCGCAGACCTGAAATGCACGACGACGGCGCTCGCCACGCTGGCGGAGAAATATGCAGACGCGCTGGGGGTAGGCCGCAGCCTGACCCAGCACTCCCTGCCCTTCACCTTCGGACTCCGGGCGGCACAGTGGTTCCACGGTGTGGCCGCGGCGGGACGGCAGCTGGAACGCATGGAATTCCCCGTGCAGTTCGGTGGTGCGGCAGGTACCTTGGCCGCCGGAACCGTGATGACCAAGGGAGCCGCAAAAGACCCCTTTGACCTCGCTGACGCACTCGCAGCGCAGCTGGGACTGGCAGCAGCGCCCGCACCCTGGCACACCAACCGGCTCGCCGTCACGTCGTTGGGCAATGCGCTGGCCACGGTGCTCGACGCCGCCGGCAAGATCGCGGCTGACGTCCTGTTCCTCAGCCGGCCCGAGGTCGCCGAGCTCGCCGAACCGCGGGCCGCCGGACGCGGTGTGTCCTCGGCCATGCCGCAGAAGCAGAACCCGGTCCTGTCCGTCCTGATCCGCAGTGCCGCCCTGCAGGCCCCGCAGCTCGTGGCCCAGCTGCACCTTGCTGCTGCCAACTTCAACGACGAACGCCCTGATGGTGCCTGGCACACGGAATGGCCGGCCCTCCGCCAGCTCCTCCAGCTGGCCCTGGGCGCAGGCGGACAGCTCAGGGAGCTCGCCGAAGGCCTGCAGGTTTTCCCGGACGCCATGCGCCGCAACCTGGACCTGGCCGGTCCGCTGCTGCTGGCCGAAGGGGTGGGTGCCGCCGTGGCTCCGTTGCTGGAGGCCAAGGACGGCCGCACCGGCAAGGAGCAGCTCCAGGCCGTGGTGGACCAGACGCTCCAGGTCCCGGCAGCGCAGCAGGCGGGCACGTACCGCAGGCTGCTCCGCGGAGCCGTTCCGGCGGACCGGTTGTCCGACGAACAGCTGGGCGACCTGCTGGACCCGGCCAATTACCTGGGCCAGGCGGGCGGAATCACCCGGCGGATCCTGGCGGCCTATCCGGACTTTGCCGCACCGGCCACACCTATTTCAGACCCCGGGTCACCTGTGGACCCCAACGCGAACGGAGCCAACCGTGGCTAATCCAACCCTGAAGGCAGTCCTGCTTTCGCCCCAGCGCCCCCTGGGCGAACGTCCCCTCCTGGTGGTGGGACCCTCGCTGGGTACGTCCTCGATCCTGTGGTCCGCAACGGCTTCCCTGCTGGGCAACGACTACGACGTCGTAGCCTGGGACCTTCCCGGACACGGTGTTTCGCCGGCAGCCACCGAGCCCTTCGACGTCGCAGCACTGGCGGACTCCGTGGTGGACCTGGTGGACTCGATCGCCCCCGGTGAAGCCTTCCACTACGCAGGAGTCTCACTCGGCGGGGCCACCGGCTTGCAGCTGGGCATCAAGCACGGCGAACGGCTGAAGAGCCTCTCGGTGCAGTGCTCCGGCGCGAAGATCGGCACCCCCGAAGGCTGGCTGGAACGGGCCGAAACAGTACGGAAGCTGGGGACGCCGGTGGTTCTCCAGGGCTCGGCTGAGCGCTGGTTTGCCCCGGGCTTTATGGACCGCGACCCTGACCTGAGCAGCCGCCTCCTGCACTCGCTGCGCGACGCCGACCGCTTCAGCTACGCCTACTGCTGTGAAGCCCTGGCCGCGTACGACGTCCGCGCCGAACTCGGCAGCATCACCGTCCCCACCCAGGCTGTGGCGGGCGCGGCGGATACTGTTGTACCGCCGTCGTTCGCTGAAGAAATCGTTGCCGGCATCACCGCCGGCGGCGGTACCGCGAACGCCGTGACCCTCGAAGGAGTGGCGCACCTTGCCCCCGCCGAGGCGCCCGCCCACGTGGCCGAACTGCTGCGGAACCTGATCTCCTGGAGCGAATCCCGCGGAGCCGGCAAATGACCGGTCCGGAAGCCCCGAGCCCGGAGCGCCACGGCGTGGTCCAGCCCGCTGCCACCAGCAAGGAAATTTACGACGGCGGCATGGTGGTCCGCCGTGAAGTGCTGGGTGACGCCCATGTGGACCGGGCCACCGCCAACATGGATGCCTTCACCGAGGACTTCCAGGACATGATCACGCGGATCGCCTGGGGTGGCATCTGGACCCGCCCGGGCATCTCCCGCCAGATGCGCTCGGCGGTGACCATCACCGCCATGGTGGCGCACGGTCACTGGGAGGAACTGGCCATGCACATCCGGGCCGCCCTCACCAACGGCCTGAGCCGGGACGAAATCAAGGAAATCCTGCTCCAGACCGCCATCTACTGTGGCGTTCCGTCGGCAAATACGGCCTTCAAGACAGCTCAGCAGGTATTCCATGAAATGGACAACGCCGTCATTGATACAGAAAGAAACGGGCAATAAATCATGAATCAGGCTTTTGTGTACGACGCCGTGCGCACCCCTTTCGGTAAGTTCGGCTCGGGTTTGGCGGGGGTCCGTCCGGATGATCTTGCTGCGCATGTGATCAGGGAGTCCGTGAAGCGGGCGCCCGGTTTGGATCCGGAGCGGATCGATGAGGTGGTGTTCGGGAACGCGAACGGTGCCGGTGAGGAGAACCGGAACATCGCCCGGATGGGCACCCTGCTCGCCGGTTTGCCGGTCTCAATACCTGGCACGAGCGTTAACCGGTTGTGCGGCTCGTCGTTGGATGCGGCGATCATCGCCTCGCGGCAGATCAATGCCGGGGACGCTGAGCTGATGCTGGTCGGTGGAGCGGAGTCGATGTCGCGTGCCCCGTGGGTGCTGCCGAAGACGGAGAAGCCCTACCCGGCCGGGGACCTGACCCTGGCATCCACCACGTTGGGCTGGAGGCTGGTGAACAAGGCCATGCCGGCGGAGTGGACCGTCTCCTTGGGCGAGGCCACCGAGCGGTTGCGGGAGAAGTACGGGGTGAGCCGGGAGCAGCAGGATGAGTTCGCGGCGAACTCGCATAACCTCTCCGCTGCGGCGTGGGATGAGGGGTTCTACGACAACCTGGTCACCCCGGTGCCTGGCACTGACCTGGTCCGGGACGAGGGGATCCGGGCCGGGTCCTCCGCGGAGAAGCTCGCCGGTTTGAAGACCGTGTTCCGGGCCGAGAACGGGACTGTGACGGCGGGGAACGCCTCCCCGCTCTCCGATGGGGCGTCGGCTGCGTGGATCGGCTCTGAGAACGCCGCGGGGATCCTGGGCCTGGAACCCCTGGCCCGCATCGCAGGTAGGGGCGCGTATGCGAATGATCCGCAGTTCTTCGGGTACGCCCCGGTGGAGGCGGCGAACAAGGCCCTCGCGAAGGCGGGCATCGGCTGGGACCAGGTGGGCGCCGTCGAACTTAACGAGGCGTTCGCTGCGCAGTCCCTGGCGTGCATCAACGCCTGGGGCATCGACCCGGGCATTGTGAACCGGCACGGCGGGGCGATCGCGATGGGCCACCCGCTCGGCGCGTCCGGTACCCGGATCCTGGGTACCCTCGCCCGGTCCCTGCAGGCCTCCGGGGAACGCTGGGGCGTCGCCGCGATCTGCATCGGCGTCGGCCAGGGCCTCGCCGTCGTGCTTGAAAACGTAACTTCTGTGAAGGGCTGAGCAATGCTGACATTTGTAGACACCGTCAACGAAGCCGTCGCCGGCATCAAGGACGGCTCCACGGTGATGATCGGCGGGTTCGGTAACGCCGGGCAGCCGTTCGAACTGATCGACGCCCTGATGGACTGCGGTGCCAAAGACCTGACAGTGGTGAACAACAACGCCGGCCAGGGTGACCAGGGCCTGGCGCTGCTCATCAAGGAAGGCCGGGTGAAGAAGATGATCTGCTCCTTTCCGCGGCAGTCCGATTCCTGGCATTTCGATGCCAAGTACAAGGCCGGCGAGATCGAGCTCGAGCTGGTGCCGCAGGGCAACCTTGCCGAGCGGATCCGTGCCGCGGGCGCGGGCATCGGCGGGTTCTTCACCCCCACCGGCTACGGGACCATGCTGGCCGAGGGCAAGGAAACCCGGACCATCGACGGGCGCGGCCAGGTGTTCGAGACCCCCATCCATGCCGACGTCGCACTGATCAAGGCGCTGAAGGCCGACGGCGTGGGGAACCTTGTGTACCGCAAGACCGCCCGGAACTTCGGCCCCATCATGGCCGCCGCCGCCAAGCACACGGTGGTCCAGGTGTCCGAGATTGTCCCCACCGGGGGCCTCGACCCGGAAAACGTGGTCACCCCCGGAATCTACGTCAACAGCATTGTGAAGGTGGCCTGACCATGAGCACCCAGACCAGCATCCAGACCTCCGACAAGCCCCTGGGCCGGGACGAACTCGCCGAACTGGTGGCGCGGGACATCGCCCCGGGCTCGTTCGTGAACCTCGGCATCGGCCAGCCCACGCTGGTGTCCAACTACCTCAAGCCGGAGCAGAACATCACGCTCCACACCGAGAACGGCATGCTGGGCATGGGCCCGGCAGCCACCGGAGACCAGATCGACGGCGACCTCATCAACGCCGGCAAGATCCCCGTCACCGAACTCCCGGGTGCGTCCTACTTCCACCACGCCGACTCGTTCGCGATCATGCGCGGCGGCCACCTGGACATCTGCGTGCTCGGCGCATTCCAGGTCTCGGCCACCGGCGACCTCGCCAACTGGCACACCGGCGCCCCGGACGCCATCCCCGCCGTGGGCGGCGCCATGGACCTGGCTACCGGCGCCAAGGATGTGTTCGTGATGATGACGCTCCTGACCCGCGAAGGCGCCTCCAAGATCGTGGAATCCTGCACCTACCCGCTCACCGGGGTGGGCTGCGTGACCCGCGTGTACACGGACAAGGCCGTTTTCCTGACGGGCCCGGACGGCGTCACGGTCCGTGAGACGTTCGGCATCACCTTCGAGGAGCTCCAGGCGCTCGTACCGGTCCCGCTCAAGGCTTCCGCCTAGGCCCGTTGTGGGGCCCGCCCTCCGTCCGTTCGCAGCTGCGGGGGTACGGAGAGTGGGCCCCACAAGCAGTGTTTCCCCGCCCACCGCGCCGCTAGGATTGGTAACCATGACCGACGCACGCCAAGAGGTACTGGCCGCTCCGCAGGCGAGCGATCAGTACGTGCAGTCGCTGGCGCGCGGGCTGGCCGTGATCCGTGCGTTCGACACCGAACACCCGGTCATGACCCTCACCGAGGTCGCCGCCCGGACAAACCTGACCAGGGCCACGGCGCGGCGTTTCCTGCATACGCTCGTTGAGCTCGGCTACGTACGCACCGACGGCAAGACCTTCGCGCTCACGGCGATGGTCCTGCAGCTGGGCTACGCCTACCTTTCGGGGCTGTCCCTGCCGCAGCTGGCCATGCCGCACCTGGAGGAACTGTCCCTGAAACTGGGGGAGTCCACGTCCGCTGCGGTGCTGGACGGCACCGACATCGCCTACATTGCCCGGGTGACCACCCGCCGGATCATGAACGTCGGCATCACCGTGGGCACGCGCTTCCCGGCGTATGCCACGTCCATGGGCCGGGTCCTGCTCGCCGCCCTTCCGCCGGCCGCGCTCAAGGCCTACCTCGCGGCGACGGAGATCAAACCCCTGACCCCGCGGGGGCTGGGAAGCGTCCCGGAACTGTTGGCCGTGCTCGAAACCGTCCGGGCCCAGGGCTGGTGCCTGGTGGACCAGGAGCTCGAATTGGGGCTGATGTCCGTTGCCGCCCCGGTGTACGACGGACCCACCAAAGTGGTGGCCGCCGTCAACGTTTCGCTGCAGGCCCAGTCGGTGGCCGCCCAGCCGGACCGGGACGCTTACCTCGCCTCCGTGGCCGAAGAAATTGTGGCAACAGCCAGGCTGATCTCCGCGGACCTGACCGCCCGCGGCTAGGAACCATCTCCCGCCTGCTGCGATTCTTCCGGAACTGATGCCACTTCGCACGGCAGGGTCATAGACTCTAGCCAACTACGTCCGTGAGGGGAGTTGGCCGGTGAAACTGGGCATACCGCGGGAACGTCATGAAGGTGAGCTCCGGGTGGCCGCCACGCCGGAAACCGTGAGGCAGCTGGCGGGGCTGGGCCTTGAAGTCATCGTCGAGTCCATGGCCGGTGCCCCCGCCGGCTACCCGGACCATGATTACGCGGAAGCCGGTTGCCGGCTGGTACAGGCTTTGGACCTGTCCGAACTCGATGTCCTGGCCCATGTCCGCCCCCTGGAACCCGCGACGGCGAAGGCCCTGCACAGTGGCGCCGTCACCGTGGGCCTGGCCTCGCCGTCGTCCGAGCTGGCTACCGTCCAGGCACTCGCGGACGCAGGGGTTACGTCCTTCGCCCTGGAACTGGTGCCCCGCATCTCCCGGGCGCAGTCCATGGATGCCCTCAGCTCCCAGGCTCTGGTGGCCGGCTACCGCTGCGTCCTGGAAGCTGCCATCCGGCTGCCACGGTTCTTCCCGCTCTTTATGACCGCCGCCGGAACCGTTCCGCCGGCCCGTGTGCTGGTGCTCGGAGCGGGAGTGGCCGGCCTCCAGGCCATCGGCACCGCCAAGCGGCTCGGTGCCCGGGTCTCCGCGAACGACATCCGGCCGGCCTCCGCGGACGAGGTGGCCTCGATGGGCGGCACCTTCATCAGACTGGACCTCGAGACCGCCGAAGCATCGGGAGGCTACGCCCGGGAGCTCAGTGCTGACCGCGGAGCCCTCCAGCGTGAGCTGCTGGCCCCGCATGTGGCCCAGTCCGACGTCCTGATTACGACGGCGGCCGTCCCCGGCAGGCGGGCCCCCCTCCTGGTTTCCCGCCAAATGGTGCAGGCAATGCGTCCCGGTTCAGTCGTCGTCGACCTCGCCGCGGAGTCCGGCGGCAACGTGGAAGGCTCCGTCCCCGGCGAGGACATCCTGGTCCCCACCGCCGACGGGCACGGCCACGTCACCCTCGTGGGGGTGAAGGACGCGCCGTCCGCGCTGGCGTCGGACGCGTCCCGCCTTTACGCCAAGAACGTCGCCAACCTGCTGGCCCTGATGACCCGGGACGGCGTTGTTGCACCCGATTTCGACGACGACGTCATAGCGGGTGCGTGCCTCACCCACGACGGCGCGGTGCGGCACCTGCCCACAGCGGAAGCACTCGCGGCGCTCATCCCGGCCCTGCCGGACCACGCACCCCATGTACCCGGCCACGCACCGAGCGTTCAGGACAGGGGTGAGCGCTGATGGACGGCATGAGCCTGCTGACGGTCACCGTGCTGGCAGTGTTTGTGGGCTTCGAAGTGGTCTCCAAGGTCTCCAGCACCCTGCACACACCCCTGATGTCCGGAGCCAACGCCATCCACGGCATCATCCTGGTGGGCGCCATCATTGTGGCCGGCCAGGCTGCGGACCCGTGGGTCCTCGCGGTGGCGCTGCTCGCCGTCGTCCTGGCCACAGCAAACCTGGTGGGCGGCTTTGTGGTCACGGACCGGATGCTGCACATGTTCCATGCGCGCAAAGAGACCCCGGCCCCCAAAGACCCCGCAGGCCGCAGGGAGAATCCCGGGCCCAACGGGCTGCCGGCCAGAGGGGAGGGGAAATGACCGTCCTCGATCCGGTCTGGACATCGCTCCTTTACCTCACCGCCGCGGTGTTCTTCATCCTGGCGCTGCGCGGCCTCAGCTCTCCGCGCACGGCCCGGCGCGGGAACCTGATCGGGGCTTTCGGGGCGCTGCTCGCCGTTGTCACCGTGTTCTTCTCCGCGCGGCTCGAGAACATTCCCTGGATCGTCGGCGCCATAGCGGTAGGTACCGCCGTCGCCGCACCAGTGGCCCGGCGCGTCAAGATGACGCAGATGCCGCAGCTGGTGGCGCTTTTCAACGGAGTGGGCGGCGGCGCGGCGGCCCTGGTGGCACTGCTCGAACTCAGCCACACCGGCGATCCGTGGGTGCGGCTGGCCATCGTCTTCACCCTCCTGGTGGGCGCGGTGTCCTTTGCCGGCTCGGGGGTCACCTTCGCCAAACTCCAGGAGCTGATGACCACCCGGCCGCTCGTTTTTCCCGGGCTCCCCATAGTCATGGCGGCGGTCCTGCTCGCTGCGGTGGGCACCGGCGTCGCCGTGGTCCTGACCGGCTCGCTGCCGCTTGCCGTGCTGCTGATGGTGCTGGGGCTCGCTGCCGGTGCGTTGCTGGTGCTGCCGGTGGGCGGCGCGGACGTGCCCATCGTCATCTCGCTGCTGAACGCCTTCACCGGCCTGGCCGTCGCGGCGTCCGGCGTGGTCCTCGGCAACGTGCTCCTGGTGGTGGCGGGCACCCTGGTGGGCGCCTCCGGTACCATCCTGACCCGGGCCATGGCTGCCGCCATGGGCCGCAGCGTTGCCGGCATCCTGTTCGGCGCTTTCAAGGGAGGTTCGACGGCGGGATCCACCGCCATGAGCGAACGTCCCGTCAGGTCCTCCAGCGCGGAGGACGTGGCCGTGCTCCTGGGGTATGCGCAACGGGTGATCATCGTGCCGGGCTACGGTCTGGCCGTGGCGCAGGGGCAGCACACCGCCGCCGAGCTCGCTTTGGCACTGGAAGCCCGCGGAATCGAGGTGGACTTCGCCATCCACCCCGTGGCCGGCCGGATGCCAGGGCACATGAACGTGCTCCTGGCCGAGGCCAACGTGCCGTACGAATCGCTCAAGGAAATGGGCGAGATCAACCCGGAGTTCCGGACCGCGGACGTGGCTCTCGTGGTGGGCGCCAACGATGTGGTGAACCCAGCCGCCAAGACCTCCTCAGGCTCGCCCATCTACGGCATGCCAATCCTCGAAGTGGCAGAGGCCCGCCAGGTGATCTTCCTGAAGCGGTCCATGCGGCCCGGGTTCGCGGGGATCGAGAACGACCTCCTGTATGAGCCGCAGACCTCCCTGCTTTTCGGCGACGCCAAGGACTCCCTGGCCAAGGTGCTCGGCGCAGTTAAGGCGCTGTAGCCAAGTACGCTGTCAGCAGGCCCTCTTTCACCCCGTCAGCGAAGGACACCATGTCAGATACGAGCTCCACTTCCCCCAAGCGCGCAGCCGTCATCATCAACCCGGCCAAGCCGGTGGACATCGATGTGCGCGGCCTGATGGCCAAGCACTCCGAGAACAACGGCTGGGGCGAGCCTATCTGGCTGGAAACCACCAAGGATGATCCCGGCGTCGGCCAGGCGAAGGAGGCACTCGAGCAAGGGGCCGACATCGTCATTGCGGCCGGCGGGGACGGCACCGTGAGGTGCGTCGCTGAGGTACTCGCCGGCACCGGCATCCCCATGGGCCTGCTGCCGCTGGGCACGGGAAACCTGCTGGCGCGCAACCTGGGCATGGACGTGACCGACGTCGAAGGCGCCATGGTGGGTGCCCTGACCGGCTGGGAGCGCAAAATCGACGTCGTCCGGGCTGTCCGGAACGACCCGGACAAAGAACAGGTGTTCCTGGTCATGGCAGGCGTGGGGTACGACGCCACCATCATGGCCGACACCAACGAGGACCTTAAGGACAAAGTGGGCTGGCTGGCCTATGTGGACGCCGGCATCCGGAACCTGCCCGGCAAGCCTGTGAAGGCCACCATCATTGTGGACGGCAAGGACGTGGTCCACCGCGGAGTCCGCAGCGTCATGGTGGGAAACTGCGGCAAGGTCCAGGGCAACCTGGAGATCTTCCCCGACGCCAAGGTGGACGACGGCCTCCTGGATGTGGTGGTCCTCGCCCCGAAGGGGAAGCTCGGCTGGTTCTCAGTGATCGCCGGCATGATCGGCAAAGGCAAGGGCCAGGACACCTCCGTTGAATACTTCCAGGGCAAATCCGTGGAGATCACCCTGGAGCACAATGACGACTACCAGCTCGACGGCGACCATGAGGGCGAGGGCAAGCACGTGGTCATGACCATGGATCCCGAGGCCCTGACCATCCGGATGGCGGCCAACTAGCGTTCACCGGGCAGCGGCCGCCGGCCGGTGCGAGAGGATTTCCGCGAGCTCGGCGAGCCGGTGGGCGCGGGCTGATTCAGCCGGCGTGAACGGCTCGCCGGGCCGGGCAAAGGTGATGGGCCCGTGCCAGGCGGTGGGAATCTTCAGCCGGGTGCCGGCGTCGTACTTTTCCAGGATGGCTTCCGCCGGGGTGAGGATCCGGGCGCGGAGCAGCTCGGCCACTGCCAGCGGAAGTTCATCCGGGGCTCCGGCGATCCGTGCGGCGAGGCTCAGGGCCTTGGTCTGCCCGTCGGCCATGGCAAGCGCCGTGGTGGGCCAGACCTGGGAACGCGAGCCGCCGCCGTCGTGCAGTGCCTCCAGCAGCTGGCGTTCACTGAGGTTCCCCGGAGCGGAGAGCACAAACTCGTCCAGCACCCCGCCGGGCACCGGGTGGACATGGATGCTCAGGATATTTGTGTCCAGACGGGCCAAAGCCTGGGTGAGCCTGTGCAGGGAGCCGGGCGTGTCCTGCATGACCGTCCGGGCCCGCCACAAGGCCGGTGCGGTGCCCATTTTCCTGCGGAGCTTCAACGCCGGCGCATGCAGCCAGCCACGCAGGATCCGCGCCGCGGAGGGTTCCGCCACCCAGATCACCAGGGCGGTTGCGGTGAGTGTGAGCACCAGGACTTTTGCCACGTACGGCAGGTGTGTTTCCACCACGAGTGCGTGGACCAGGAGTTCGATCGGGAGCATCACCGCGATGTTGGCGAGCGTCAGGCGGGTCTTGGTGGGTTCCGGCATAAGGCCGCAGACTTCGCAGCTCAGGTCGGCGGCAGGGTTCGTGGCAGCAGGCTTCTTATCCCCGGAGTCCTTCATGTCATCAGAGTCACAGGACGGTGTTTCGGGGGTGTTGCCCTGCCGTTCCGATTGTGCGAAAGGTCCAGGCCCTAGGATCGAAAGGTGAAGTTCCTCGCTGACATGTTCAGCATTGCCCCCGGCAACAAGGACCACCACCCCGCCCTGCGCTGCGCCGTGGGGGTGTTTGTGCCCCTGATCACCCTGGTGATGCTGGGCCGGCTGGATCTGGCCATCTTCGCGTCGTTCGGCGCGTTTACCGGAATCTACGGGCGCGGGGAACCCCATGGCACCCGCTTTGTGCTTCAGCTCCGGGCTGGCCTGCTGATGCTGCTGGTCATATTCCTGGCAGCCCTCGCCGCCCGGCTGGGAGTCGCCTGGGGGTTGGACGCGATGGCTGCCACCTGGTTCCTGGTCGTGGCCACGACGCTGGTGGCCGGCGGCTGCTCCCTGCTGATTTCCCTGCTGCGCCTCCGGCCGGGCGGCTCGTTGTTCCACATCTTCGCGTTCGCAGCCATCGCCTCCATCCCCAACCAGCCACCCCTGGGGGAGGGGATGCTGGTTGCCGTGCTCACGACGGCGCTTTCCCTGCTGATTGGCTTCTCGTCACGGATTCTCCCCAGCCGCCGCGCACCCTGGGTACGGCCGCCGGCCATCCGGCGCACTCCTGGTGAAAGACGAGCCGCCTGGCTGGAAGGCCTCGGCTACCTCGTCGCTGCGGGCGTGGCAGGCTCCCTGGCCACATTGGCGGGGCAGTGGCTGGGATTCGGCCACAACTATTGGGCCATGGTGGCTGCCGTGGTGCCGCTCGTGGGGCACACCACGCGGCACCGTATCAGCCGCGGCGTCCAGAGAATCATCGGGACGGTGCTGGGCCTCGTGGTGCTCGCCGCCATCCTGCTGCCCGGCCTGGAACCATGGCAGACCGTGCTGGTGATGGCGCTGTGCCAGTTCGGTGCAGAGATGTTCATCATCCGGCAGTACTTGCTGGCGCAGGTCTTTGTCACACCCCTGGCCCTGATCTCCACGCTGCTGGTGGTGCCGGCATCGCCCGCGATCCTGCTCAGGGACCGGATCATCGAGACGGTCATCGGCGCGGCCGTGGGTATTGGTGTGGTGTTGGCTCCTGCGGCCTGGCGGCGGCTGCGCGGGCTGTAGTCTGGAAACAGAGCCCACCATTGAACGGAAGCAGCAGCCATGGCCAATTCGACGTCCGGCGATTCTGTGGTGGACCGGGTGGTCCGGGTGATCTCCGCCTTTCCCGAGGGCGTGAGCAGCCTGCAGCTCTCCGAGCTCGCCGCACGCTCCGGGCTGCCCCTCACCAGCGCCCACCGCATCGTGCGGCAGCTGTCAGCCCACGGGCTGCTCGAAACGGGCGATGGCGGTAACGTCCGGCTCGGCCTGCGGCTCTGGGAACTGGTGAACCGCAATTCGCCCACCCTGGCCCTGCGGCAGGCTGCCCTTCCCTTCATGGAGGACATCCAGCAGGTCCTTAACCAGAACGTGAACCTGGCGGTGCTTGATGGCTGGGAGGCGCTGTTCGTGGAGCGGATGTCGCGCCGCGGGTCCGTTGCCAACCGGGCAAAAGTGGCGGGCCGGATGCCGGTCCACGTGTCCTCGGCAGGGCTGGCGCTGATGGCGCATCAGGAGAAATCCCTCCAGGCGGACTACCTCACGCAGTTCACTGATCCAGCCGGGAAGGTGACTGCGGACGCCGTCAGGCAGCTCCTGGCCGAGACGGCCCACCAGGGCTTCGCGCAGCTGGCCGGCGTCGTGGATCCGGACACCTGGGGCATTGCCGTCCCCGTCCTGGACGGCAGGCAGCGCGCAGTGGCGGCGCTCGGCGTCGTGGTTCCCTTGCAGGAGATGCGCCTGCAGGCGCTGGTCCCCGCCCTCCAGACCGCCGCCCGTGGCATTGCCCGGCAGCTCACCGACTGAACTTGTCCTTCCATTCAACGGAAGCGCTCTAGGGGGAGCCGGGGCAGGCGGCGGACACTGTTAGCGGACGCACCCACCGACTCCTGCCGGGCAGGAGTCCCGCAACGAAGCGAGACGAGTCATGGCACCACGCAAGGTCATCACCACCCAAGTCGCCATCATGGGCGCCGGCCCCGCAGGGCTGATGCTTTCCCACCTGCTGGCAAAGTCAGGCATCGAGTCCACCGTGATCGAGGTCCGCAGCCACAAGGAAATCTCGGAGACGGTCCGCGCCGGTATCCTCGAGCACGGCACCGTCAACATGCTGGTGGACAGCGGTGCGTCAGACCGAGTGCTCCGTGACGGCGACCGGCACGACGGCATCGAGCTGCGCTTCAACGGCGAAAGCCACCGCATCGACTTTAAGGAACTCGTTGGGGAGTCAGTGTGGCTCTACCCCCAGACGGACGTCTTCCTGGACCTCGCCGCACGGCGGAAGGCCGACGGCGGCGACGTCCGGTACAGCGTCACGGACACCAGCGTGCATGATCTGGAAGGCAAACCGAAGGTCTGGTTCACGGACGCGGATGGTGCGGAGTTCGAGATCCAGGCGGACTTCCTGGTAGGCGCGGACGGCTCGCGCAGCCACTGCCGCTTCCAGATCCCGGAGGCAAACCGCAAGTGGTATTTCCACGAGTACCCGTTCGCCTGGTTCGGCATCCTGGCCGAGGCCCCGCGCAGCTCGGACGAGCTGATCTACGCCAACTCTGACAACGGGTTCGCCCTTATCAGCCAGCGCACCGAGACCGTGCAGCGGATGTACTTCCAGTGCGATCCCAAGGAGAACGTGGCCGAATGGGACGATGACCGGATCTGGGCGGAATTCCGCAGCCGCGTCAACGGCAACGGGTTCGAGCTCAAGGAAGGCCCGGTCATCGACAAGATGGTCCTGCCTTTCCGCAGCTTTGTGCACACCCCGATGCGCCACGGGAACCTGTTCCTTGCCGGCGACGCAGCCCACACGGTTCCGCCCACCGGCGCGAAGGGCCTGAACCTGGCCATCCACGACGTCAAGGTCCTGTTCGAAGGGCTGGACTCGTTCTACGGCAACGGCTCCACCGCCCTGCTGGACTCCTTCAGCGACCGCGCGCTGGAGCGGGTGTGGAAGGCCCAGCAGTTCTCCTACTGGATGACCACCATGCTGCACACCCCCACCGACGCGGACGACTTCTCCCGGGCCCGCCAGCTCGGCGAACTGAACTCCGTGGTCTCATCGAAGCACGGCATGGCCTACCTCGCAGAGGCCTACACGGGCTGGCCGGGTCAGGCTTAGCAGTACGACGGCGGTGCCGGCGCCGCCGGAGGCGGCAGGTCGCCGACGCGCACGGCGGCGAAAGGTGCCTCAGGGTGCCAGCAGCCGGCGGATCGCGTTGGCCACCGCGGCCTGGTCCGGCTGTTCGGCGCGCCGTGCGGTCAGCTGGTGGAGCAGCAGGCCGTCCCCATAGTCGGACACATCGCGTGCCCGCTCTCCCGCGTCCGGGATGCCCAGTCCTGTGAGGGTCTGCTCCAGGCCGCCCACCAGCCGGTAGTGTCCTGCCGTCACGGCCTCGGGCCGGTCCAGTGAGAGGGCCAGGCGGGCCCGCGTGAGGGGAGCGTGCTGCTGGAGGAGCGCCATGACCAGGGCGGCAAGCTGTTCGGCGATTTCCCCGGTGTCCTGTGGCGGGCCGGCGGGGCCGAAACGCTGCAGCAGTTCGACATCCAGCTGCTCCAGCCGGTCCAGGACGGCCTCCACCAGGGACGCCCGGTTCCGGTAGTAATTCGACGTCGTCCCCTCCGGAAGCTGCGCCGCGGCGTCCACGGAGCGGTGGGTCAGGCCCTTCATCCCTTTGTCCGCCACGACGGATAAGGCGGCATCGATGAGTTGCGTCCGGCGGTCAGGCATATGCCAAGTCTAGTTGGGATCTTCCGTTTCACTACAAAAGTAGTAAACTCGCTCCCATGGAATCGATCTCGATCATTGGCGGCGGAATCGCGGGCCTTGCCTTGGCAGCCTGCCTGGACCACAGCCGCTTCGAAGTCACTGTCTATGAGAAGCGGCCGGAACTGCCGGTCGTTGGAACGGTGCTGGCCATGTGGCCCAACGCGCAGCGGGCGCTGGAAACGGTGGGCATCCTCGAGGACGTCAGGCGGTGCAGCCCGGCTGTCAGCAGCGGGGCCCTCCGAAATGCCGCAGGGGCTCCGTGGGTAAGTTTCGACGAAAAGAATGTGGTGGCTGTCTCCCGGGTGGACCTTCTGCGCCTGCTTGACGCCGCGGTCCCGGACTCAGTCCGCCGGATCACCAGGCGGGTGGAGACGGTTCCGTCCGGAGCGGATCTGGTGGTGGGTGCGGATGGCGTGCACAGCGCAGTCCGCCGAAGTGTTTGGGGCGCACAGACCAGCGCCAGGCTCACCCCTTATCTCGCAGTGCGTGGTGTGGTCCCATCACCGGTCAATCCTGACCATGTGGGGGAGTACTGGGGTCGTGGGGACCTGTTCGGCATTGGCCCCATCGCTACCGGGACCTTGTGGTTCGCAAGCTACCGTTCCGAACTTGGGCCCACCGGCATCGACGTCGCGTCAACGCTCGAGGAGGCCAGGCGGCGCTACTCAGGGCACGGGCCTGCCATCCGCCAGGTACTCGCCGGGGCCACTCCCGGACTCACGCTGGCCCAGCGGATCTGGACTATTCCTCTGCTGCGGTCCTACGTCCGCGGCAACACCATCCTGATTGGCGACGCCGCACATGCCATGACGCCCAACCTCGGCCGCGGCGCCTGTGAATCGCTGGTGGACGCAGCCACGTTGGCCGGCCTGCTCAATACCCGGCCGCGCGCAGAGGCGCTGCGCACCTACGACCGCTCGCGCCGGCTCCGCACCCAGGGCATAAGCCTTGCATCTTCGGCGATGGGGCGGGTGGCTCTCGCCGAGACTGCCCAGCCGCTGCGGGAC
>NZ_QAIQ01000177.1 GCF_003061105.1 Arthrobacter sp. HMWF013 | reverse complement strand
TCGTGGCCTACGGCGAGCTCCTGCGGGCAGTGCAGGTCATGGCGGACTTCCTGGGGAACGCCTTCCTGTTCCCCATTTTCTTCGTGGCCGCTGCAATCTACATTGCAATCAACATCGTCGTTTCACGGATCGCCGTCTGGATCGAACGCCGTGGTTCAAACAAGGCCGCCGGCGGTGTCGCGAAGGCGCCAACCGCCGTCGTCGCACCTGAACTACCTGAGGTGAAGGAACCCAAGTAAGCCGAACCCCACACGAACAGAAGGATCCGCAGCCTCCAGGCTGCGGATCCTTCTGTTTTCTGCATCAGGCGGTGAGCCAGCTCCGCAGCGCCCGAAGGCATTCCCGGATGGCGTCCGCGTCAACGTGCTCATTGTCCTTATGCGCCAGCAGCGGATCGCCGGGGCCGAAGTTCACCGCGGGGATGCCCAGTTCGCTGAAGCGCGCGACGTCGGTCCAGCCGTATTTCGGTTTGGGCTCAGCTCCGACCGCGGCCACGAAGGAGGCGGCAGCAGGGTGGTTCAGTCCCGGCCGGGCGCCGGCGGCGGCGTCCGTGCGGACCACCTCGAAGCCTTCCAACAGTTCCCGGACGTGCGCCTCTGCCTGGTCCGGGGACTTGTCCGGCGCGAAGCGGTAGTTGATTTCCACCACGCAGCGGTCCGGAATGACGTTGCCGGCTGTGCCGCCATTGATCTTCACGGCATTAAGGCTTTCCCGGTAGTCCAGGCCATCGACGTTGACGGTCCGTGGCTCGTAGGCCGCCAGGCGGGCAAGGATGGGTGCCGCAGCGTGGATGGCATTACTGCCCATCCACGCCCGGGCGGAATGTGCGGCCTCGCCCACGGTGGTGGCCTCGAAGCGGCTGGTGCCGTTGCAGCCACCCTCCACGGTGCCATGGGTCGGCTCAAGGAGGATGGCGAAGTCCCCGTCCAAAAGAAGCCCGTGGTTACGGACCAGGCGGCCCAGACCGCTTTTCACCGCTTCGACTTCCTCATGGTCGTAAAAGACAAAGGTGACGTCCCGCGTTGGCGCGGCCCCGCCGTCGAACATTGTGGCCGCCAGCGCGAGCTGGACTGCGACGCCGCCCTTCATGTCCGTGGCTCCGCGCCCGTACAGGACGCCCTCCCCCGCAGTGCCGGACTCCCACGTTGAAGGCACCGTGCCGCGGGCACCTTCGGTGGTGGGCAGCGGAACCGTGTCCAGATGGCCGGCGAGGATGACCCGTTCCGGCAGCCCGAGTTCGGTGCGCGCGATGATGGAGTCGCCGTCGCGGACGATCTGCAGCCCCGGGATGCTCCGAAGTGCCGCGTCAATCGCATCAGCCAGCTCCGTCTCGTTCCCGGACACACTGTTGATGTCCATCACGGCCGCGGTGAGCAGTGCCACGTCCTGGCGGAGGTCCAATGGCGCGGTAAGGGACTTGGGGGCGGTTTCAGCAGTCACGTTGCCAGTCTAGTTCGAACCGGATGCCCGGCTCTCGCTAGACTGGGGCCATGACTGAGACCGCTACTTCTGCCGTGCCCGAAAACCAGAACACCACCACTGAGGACCGTTCCGCCTACGGCTTTGGCCTGGCAACCATCGCCGCCGACGCCACCATTCTTGACGTCTGGTTTCCCGCGCCGGCCCTGGGGGTAGCGGCCGAAAGGCTTCGTGCTGTGGAAAACGCGGACGAATCCCTGCTCCAGCTTGCCGAAAATGGCGCGGACCCGGATCGCGGAACCGAACAGAAAGTGGTCTTCGCCCAGATCCACCTTGACTCTCCGCCGGCCGACACCGCCGATGCCTACCTCCGGCTGCACCTCCTCTCGCACCGCCTGGTCAAGCCCAACACCATCAACCTGGACGGCGTCTTCGGCAGGCTCCCCAACGTGGTCTGGACCAACTTCGGGCCCGCCGCGGTGGAGGGATTCGAGCTGACCCGTGCCAAGCTGCGCCGTCGCGGCGCAGTCACCGTCTACGGCATCGACAAGTTCCCGCGCATGGTGGATTACGTAGTGCCCTCCGGCGTCCGGATTGCCGACGCTGACCGTGTCCGCCTGGGCGCCCACCTTGCCGAAGGCACCACCG
>NZ_QAIQ01000176.1 GCF_003061105.1 Arthrobacter sp. HMWF013 | reverse complement strand
GTAGAGGGCGTTGGCCTTCAGCGTGGGCATGCAGTACTCGTTGGCGAACTCATCGGACGCGTCAGCCACGTAGGCTTCAACGGCGCCGCAGCCCAGGGCACGCTGGCGGATGGTTTCCAGCGATTCGCCGCCCTGTCCGACGTCGACCGCCACGGCGATGACCTCGGCACCGGTGGCTTCACCGATCCAGCCGATGGCTACGGAAGTATCGAGGCCACCGGAGTAGGCCAGAACAATACGCTCAGTCACGAAAATGCTCCTCTTATTGGGGGTTGGGATTTCTTGTTCGGGAAATTCTTCTAGGGAAAGCCTGTCACAACGCAGGCGCCTCTGGAGCAGCGGGCTATTGCTGGCTTCCGCCGGCTTCCTCTGCCAGTTGCAGGAACCGGGCCGCGAGGTCCTGCCCGCCCGCGGGATCGCGGGAAACCAGGAGCACGGTATCGTCACCGGCGATGGTCCCCAGGATGGAGGGCATCACCGAGTGGTCGATGGCCAGTGCCAGGAAGTTGGCGGCGCCGGGCGGGGTCCGGAGCACGGCGATGTTGGCCGAAGCCTCTGCCGTAACGAGCAATTCGCTGCACAGCCTGGCCAGCCGTGCGTCCAGGATTTCCTGGCTCACCCCGCTTTTGGCGGCGCGTTCGCCGCCTTCGCCGGGGACTGCATAGACCAGGACGCCTTCCTTGCCGCGGACCCGGACGGCGCCGAGTTCCACGAGGTCACGGGAGAGGGTGGCCTGGGTGACCTGGACGCCGTCGTCCGCCAGCAAAGCGGCAAGCTCCGCCTGGGAGCGCACCGATTCACCCGTCAGGATGGCGGTGATGCGCGCCTGGCGGGCTGTTTTGGTGGCCGGGCTGGAGCCCGGCGCTGCCGGCGGGACGGTCACGGGTTACTGGCCTCCACGGGCGCCAGGCCCATCCAACGGCGGCAGGCCTTCGACGACGGCCAGGCCGGAGCGGTGCATCAGCCAGGCCATGAGCGCCTTCTGGGCGTGGAGCCGGTTCTCGGCTTCGTCCCACACGATCGACTGCGGGCCGTCGATGACTCCTGCTGAGATCTCGTAGCCGCGGTACGCGGGCAGGCAGTGAAGCACGACGGCGTCGTCCGCCGCGAGTGCCATCGCCGCCTCATCGACGGCGTACTCCCGGAACAGCTGCATCCGGGCAGCCTTTTGGGCTTCCTGGCCCATGGACACCCAGGTGTCCGTGGCCACGACGTCGGCGCCCGTGAGCGCGGCGGCGGCGTCGGTGGTGATCAGCACGGACCCGCCGGTCTGGGCTGCACGTTCCTCAGCCGCGGCAACGATCTCCGCGGCCGGCAGATAGCCTTCCGGCCCTGCGATGCGGACATGCATCCCTGCGGTGACGCCTGCCAGAAGGTAGGAGTTGGCCATGTTGTTGGCCGAATCCCCCAGGTAGCTCATGGTGAGGCCTTTGAGCTCGCCCTTGTGCTCCTTGACCGCCAGCAGATCGGCCAGCAGCTGGCAGGGGTGGTAGTCATCGCACAGCGCATTGATGACCGGCACCCTGGAGTTTTCCGCCATCGCCACGAGGCCGGCATGCGCTCCGGTGCGCCAGACAATGGTGGAAACCATGCGTTCGAGGACCTTGGCGGTATCCTCCACTGATTCCTTGTGGCCGATCTGGGCTTCCCCCGGGTTGATGATCAGGGCGTTGCCACCCATGTCCGCGATGCCGGTGGCGAAGGACACTCGGGTGCGTGTGGAGGTCTTGTCGAAAATGACGGCGACGGTCTTGCGGCCGTTTCCCTCGGCGGCAAAAGGCTGCACGCTGTAGGGCTCGGCCTTCATGCGGACAGCCAGGTCCAGCACCTCGGCCTGCTCAGCCGGCGTGAGGTCGGTGTCCTTGAGGAAGTGGCGGGTGGTGCTGCCTACGGGGGTCACTGCGCGTCCTTAGCTGTCTGGAGGATTGCCGGGAAGGCGGCAAGGAAGGCGCCGGCCTGGTCGGTGGTGAGGATCAGCGGCGGGGCAAGCCGGATGGTGCGCGGCCCGGGACTGTTGACGATGAACCCGGCGTCGAGGCCGGCGGTGACCACCGCCGGGGCGACGTCCGCGTCCAGGTCGAAGCCGATCAGGAGGCCTTCGCCACGGACTTCCGTGACGCCCTCGACGGCGGCGAGTCCCGCACGGAGGTAGTCCCCCACGGTCGCGACGTTCTCCAGTACGCGCTGGCTTTCGATCGCATGCAGCGTAGCCAAAGCGGCCGCCGTCGCCACAGGGTTGCCGCCGAAGGTGCTGCCGTGCTGGCCGGCCCCCAGGAGGGTGGATACAGGCTCGCCAAAGGTGATGAGCGCGCCGATGGGGAAGCCCCCGCCGAGGCCCTTGGCCAGTGTGACGGCGTCGGGAACGATCCCGGCGTCTTCGCTGGCGAGCCACTTGCCGGTCCGGCCGATGCCGGTCTGGACCTCATCCAGGATCAGCAGGGCACCGGCTTTCGTGGTTGCCTCGCGGGCGGCTGCCAGATACCCCGCAGGCAGGGGCCGGACGCCGGCTTCGCCCTGGATGGGCTCCAGGAACACGGCAGCCACCGTCTCGTCGATGGCAGCTTCGAGGGCGGCCACGTCACCGAAGGGAACGTGGACCACCCCGCCGGGCAGGGGTTCGAACGGAGCACGGTATGCCTCCTTGGCGGTCAGGGCCAGGGCGCCCATGGTGCGGCCGTGGAAGGCTCCCTCGAGGGCGATGATCTTGGTGCGGGGTGCGCCGTCCGGACCGGTCGCGTTGCGCCGGGCCAGCTTGAAGGCGGCCTCCACAGCCTCGGTTCCCGAGTTGGCGAAGAACACCTTGGAGCCCGCCGGCGCATGCGTCAGTGCCAGCAGCTTTTCTGCCAGCGCCACCTGGGTGGGGCTGGTGAAGAAGTTGGAGACATGCCCCAGCGTGGCCAGCTGGCTGGAGATTACGGAGGTGACGAACGGGTGGGCATGGCCGAGGGCGTTGACGGCGATACCGCCGAGCAGGTCCAGGTATTCCTTGCCGTCGGCGTCCCAGACCAGGCAGCCTGCACCACGGACCAGGACGCGCTGCGGGGTGCCGAACACGCCCATGAGTGATGAGGAATAGCGTGCCAGCCAGTCGGCTCCGCTGCTGCTCGGGACAATTGTGGTTGCGGCGGCCTCGGCAGCGATGGAGGTCCCGGCAGCGGTGGAGTTGGTCAGGTCTGCGTGGGTCATGATGCATTCGTTTCTTCGTCGGGGACCACCTGGGTGCCGATGCCGGCGGTGGTGAAGGTTTCCAGGAGCATGGAGTGCGGCAGCCTGCCGTCCACGATGTGTGCGCGTTCCACGCCGCCGTCGATGGCTTTGAGGCATGCCTCCATTTTCGGGATCATGCCCGACTCCAGCGAGGGCAACATCCCGCGCAGTTCCGTTGCCGTCAGCGAGGAAATGAGCGAGGACCGGTCCGGCCAGTTGGCGTAGAGGCCCTCGACGTCGGTGAGGATCACCAGTTTGGACGCCCCCAGTGCCTCGGCGAGGGCCGCCGCAGCCGTATCGGCATTGACGTTGAGGACCTGCCCGGTGGTCTGTACCGCACCTGCGGCCGTCTCGGTGCCGTCACTCTCGATCTCCGGGGCCACAGTTGAGATCACGGGGATGCGTCCGGCCGCCAGGATGTCCAGGATGCCTTCGGGGTTCACGCCCACCACTTCGCCCACCAGGCCCAGGTCCACTTCCTCCCCGTCAATGACGGTGCCGGTCCGGATGGCGCGGAGCAGTCCACCGTCCTCGCCGGACATCCCCACTGCATAGGGGCCGTGCGAGTTGATCAGGCCCACCAGTTCACGGCCCACCTGGCCGGTGAGGACCATGCGGACCACGTCCATGGCTTCGGGGGTAGTGACGCGGAGCCCGCCCTTGAACTCGGATTCGATGCCCAGCCGGGCAAGCATGGAGTTGATCTGGGGTCCGCCGCCGTGGACCACCACGGGGTGGATGCCCACATGGTGCAGGAACACCACGTCTTCAGCGAACGCCCGGCGCAGTTCCTCGTTGACCATGGCGTTGCCGCCGTATTTGATCACCATGGTGGTGCCGGCGAAGCGCTGGATCCACGGCAGCGCCTCGATCAGCGTGCCGGCCTTGCTTTGGGCATCACTCATGGACGTGGTTTCACGGGGCTGGGTGTTCATGCTGGCAGTATCTCCAAGATGCTGGTGGATGAGGCCCGGGATCAGCTTGAGTAGGCGCTGTTCTCGTGCACGTAGTCATGGGTGAGGTCGTTGGTCCAGATGGTGGCTTCGGAGTCACCGGCCTGCAGGTCGATCTCCACCAGGACCTCACGGGGCTCCAGGTTCACCAGGTTGCGGTCGTCCCCGATGCTGCCGTTGCGGCAGATCTGGATGCCGTTGATGGATACGTTGAGCTGGTCCGGCTCGAAGGCAGCATCAGTGGTTCCCACCGCGGAGAGAACCCGGCCCCAGTTGGGGTCCTTTCCGAAGATCGCGGCCTTGAAGAGGTTGGACCGGGCCACGGAGCGGCTGGCCGTTTCGGCGTCCCGCTCGCTGGCCGCATTGAAAGTGCGGATGGCGATGTCGTGGCTGGCGCCCTCGGCATCGCCGATCAGCTTGCGGGCCAGCTCCGCACACACCTGGGTCAGCCCGGCACCAAAGGCTTCGGCGGACGGGACCGCCCCGGACGCGCCGGACGCGAGCAGCACCACGGTGTCGTTGGTGGACATGCAGCCGTCCGAGTCAGCCCGGTCGAAGGTGACGCGCGTGGCGTCGCGGAGGACGACGTCGAGCATCTCCGGCTCAACCTCGGCATCCGTGGTGATCACAACCAGCATGGTGGCCAGGCCTGGAGCCAGCATGCCGGCGCCCTTGGCGATGCCGCCGATGGTGAACTCCTGGCCGTCGGCATCGGTGCCGATGAACAGGGCGGCCTTGGGCACCGAGTCGGTGGTCATGATGGCGTTGGCCGCGTCCGCGCCGCCGTCAGCGCTGAGCGCAGCTGATGCAGCCTCGACGCCCGGGAGGATTTTGTCCATGGGCAGCTGCTCGCCGATCAGCCCGGTGGAACAGACAAAAACGTCCGTCGCCGAAATGCCCAGGACCTTGGCAACCTTCTCCGCAGTGCTGTGGGTGTTCTGGAACCCCTGGGGGCCGGTGCACGCATTGGCGCCGCCGGAGTTGAGGATGACGGCGTCCACGCGGCCGTCCGAGACCACCTGGCGGGACCAGTGCACCGGCGCCGCGGCCACGCGGTTGCTGGTGAAGACGGCGGCGGCTGCCTTGGACGGTCCGTCATTGACGATCAGGGCAAGGTCCGGCTTGCCGGAAGTCTTCAGTCCGGCGGTGACGCCGGCGGCCCGGAATCCCTGGGGGGCGGTAACGGTCACGGGGCAACTCCCTGCAGGTTGAGGCCGGCGGTCTCCGCCAGGCCAAGTGCGATGTTCATGGACTGGACGGCTCCGCCGGCCGTTCCCTTGGTGAGGTTATCAATGACGCACGTGACAATCACGCGGCCGGTGTGTTCGTCGAAAGCCAGTTGCATGGCCGCGTGGTTGGAGCCCTGGACGGCCTTGGTGGCCGGCCATTGCCCCTCGGGCAGCAGGTGCACAAACGGTTCGTCGTCATAGGCCTCGGCCCATGCCTGGCGAAGGTCGGCGGCCGTAGTGCCCGGTTTGACCTTCGCGGTGGCGGTGGTGAGGATGCCCCGGCTCATCGGAGCGAGCGTGGGGGTGAAGGATACGGTGACGCTTTCGCCGGCCGCGTTGGAGAGCCCCTGCTCGATTTCCGGGGTGTGGCGGTGGGCGCCGCCCACACCGTACGGGCTCATGGAGCCCATCACTTCGGCTCCGATGAGGTTCACTTTCGCAGCTTTGCCGGCACCGGAGGTGCCTGAGGCGGAGACGATGACGACGTCGTCGGGCTGGAGGAGTCCCGCGGCGAACCCTGGCGTCAGCGCCAGGAGGGCCGACGTCGGGTAGCAGCCCGGGACCGCGATGCGGGTGGCACCCTTGAGCGCCTCACGCTGGCCCGGGA
>NZ_QAIQ01000175.1 GCF_003061105.1 Arthrobacter sp. HMWF013 | reverse complement strand
GTGACCCCGCGTTGGTTGGAGGGGTTGGTTGGGAGGGGCTGGTTGGAGGGGGTTAGACCTGGGCGGCCACGCCGTCGCGGGAAATGGCAACCATGTCCTCGCGCGGCACTACCTTGATGCGCTCGCGCTTGACCTCAACGCCGTGGGATCCGCCGGCCTCGGTGGCTGCGGCACCCAGCGCCAGTTCGTGCGCGTCCAGGGCGAGCCAGCCTTCCCAGCTGGTGAACTGCACGCCGCGGGCGTCGAGCAGTTCGACGACGGCGTCCGGCTCGGGAACCGCGGCAACCGGAAGGTTGTCGCGGTCTTCCAGCAGGTAGGTCAAGGTCTCCAGGGCGTCGCCCTTGGTGTGGCCGATCAGGCCGACGGGTCCGCGCTTGATCCAGCCCGTGGCGTAGATGCCCGGCACGTGGGTGCCGGCGGCATCCAGGACGCGGCCGCCGTCGTTCGGTACCACGCCCTTCTTGTGGTCGAATTCGATCTCCGGCAGGGCCGAACCGAAGTAACCGATCGCGCGGTACACGGCCTGGACGGGGTAGTCCACGAACTCGCCGGTGCCGCGGGCGTTGCCCGTGCCATCCAGCTCGGTGCGCTCGAACTTCATGCCGGCGACCTGGCCCGGGGTTTCCGGGGAATCGTAGATTTCCACCGGGCTGTGCAGGAAGTGCAGGTGCAGGCGGCGGGAGGCCGTGAGCTCGGAGAGGTCCTCGGGCTGCTCGGCGATCCAGTTGGTGAGCGTTCCCACCATGGTCTTGGTCTGGTTGTTGCTCTGGATCTGGCGGTCCGATTCCTCGTCGAACTCGAAGTCCTCGGCGTAAAGGATGATGTCCACGTCCTTGGAGTGGGACAGTTCGCGGAGCTCCAGCGGGGTGAACTTCACCTGGGCGGGGCCGCGGCGGCCGAAGACGTGAACGTCCGTGACCGGGGAGTCCTTCAGGCCGGCGTAGACGTTGTCCGGGATCTCGGAGACCAGCAGGTCATCGGCGTGCTTGGACAGGACGCGGGCCACGTCCAGGGCCACGTTGCCGTTGCCGATCACGGCGATTTCCTTGGCGTCCAGCGGCCATTCGCGGGAGACGTCCGGGTGTCCGTCGTACCAGGAGACGAAGTCGGCGCCGCCGAAGGAGCCGTCCAGCTCGATGCCGGGGATGTTCAGGTCCGCGTCCTTGATGGCGCCGGTGGCGAAGATGACGGCGTCGTAGTGGGTGCGCAGGTCCTCGATGGAGATGTCCGTGCCGTAGTCCACGTTGCCGAAGAAGCGGATGTCGCCGCGGTCCAGGACCTTGTGCAGGGCGTTGACGATGCCCTTGATGCGGGGGTGGTCCGGTGCAACGCCGTAGCGGATCAGGCCGTAGGGTGCCGGGTAGCGGTCAAAGAGGTCGATGCTCACGGTCAGCTCGCCGCTCTTGACGGCTTCGCTCTTGGTGAGGATGTCCGCGGCGTAGACGCCGGCCGGGCCGGAGCCCACCACGGCGACGCGCAGCGGACGTTCGGCAGATCCTACGGAGGTGCTGGTTGACACGGCTGTGTTCCTTTTCTTCGAAGCTAAGAGGTGAGGACTCGGGGCTTGTTGGGGCTGGTGGTGCTGTAATCGGCTGTCTTGAAGTGCGACGGCGCGAAGGGGCTCACGCGCACCACGTCACCGATCACAATCACGGCGGGATTTGCGACGCCGGTGGCTTCCGCCTGGTCGGCGATGGAACCGAGCGTGCCGATGGTCACGCGCTGATTCGGCAGATAGCCGTTCTCAACGATGCCAACTGGAGTGTCCTGAGGCAAACCGGCATTGCCAAGGGCGGATGCCGAATCACGGAGCGCGGCAACGCCCATCAGCAGGACGATCGTATGGTCCGCGCGGGCAGGGACCTCGGACAGCTCCTCGTGGCCGGTGACCACGCTGAAGCCTTTGGCCAGGCCGCGGTGCGTCACGGGGATGCCCGCTGCGGCCGGAACGGAGATCGCGGAGGTGACGCCTGAGACGACTTCAACCTCGACGCCGTGCTGCCGGCAGTGTTCGGCTTCCTCGCCGCCGCGGCCCAGGACGTAGGGATCGCCGCCCTTGAGCCGGACCACGCGGTGACCCTTGAGGGCCTCCTCGACGAGGATCCGGTTGATCTCGGCCTGCGGCACGGGATGGTGCCCAGGGGTCTTGCCCACTTCGATGACGCGGACGTCCGGGGCGAGTTCGTTGAGCAGTTCGCGGGGACCGAGGCGGTCTGCCACCACGACATCGGCCTGGCCCAGGAGCCGGCGGCCGCGGACGGTGATGAGGCCGGTGTCGCCGGGACCGCCGCCCACGAGAGCCACGGAACCGGCTGAGGCACGGCGGCGGCGCAGCGGGAGATCTCCTGTTTCCAGCGCGGTGGCGACGGCGTTGCGCAGGGCCATGGCGCGGCGCGGGTCTCCCCCGGCGTTCACGGCGATCTGCACGTCATCGACAACCGCGACAGCGGGCGTCCAGGCGGCTGAAGCTTCATGGTCGGAGGCGTTGACGCACCAGATGCGCTGCGCCTCGGCGTCGGCCGAAACCCGGGTGTCCACGGCGGGATCCCCGGTTGCGGTCTGGACGAACCAGACGCCGTCGACGTCTTCCGGACGGTAGGTGCGCTGCTCCCAGGTGAGGAGGCCGGCGTCGGCCAGTTCCTGGAGCGCGGCTGAGGCAACGGGAGCGACGACGGTGACCCGGGCACCGGCGTCGAGCAGGCCCTTGGCGCGGCGGGTAGCCACGGGGCCGCCGCCCACCACCAGCACGGGGCGGCCGAGCAGCCGCAGCGCTGTGGGGTAAATATCCTGAATTGCCATGAATCAACGGTAGGGTGCCGTCACATTCGCCAACAACGGCACGGAAACACCAGTTCACGTAAGGTAACGCTGCGTCACATAGGCCGGGCCTCCGTCGTCGGCCCAAGCGCACCCCGGGCACCAGCAACGCGGGGTCACTCCCGGCCCAATAACCCACGTTTATTGGGTCAGGAGTGACCCCGCGTTGAAGCGACGGCGGAGGACGGCCCGACAGCCGTAGGAGGTGGCCGACGGCGTAGGAAGGGTCCGACGGCGGGACTCGCCGTCGTACGTTCCATCACGGCGAGTAGGGCCCGGATTAAACCAACGCGGGGTCAGATCCGGCCCGATAACCAGTGGTTATTGGGCAGGATCTGACCCCGCGTTGCAGGAAAATGCGGGTTAGCGGGTGCTGCCCGCGAGGAGGCCACGGCTGCGGAGGAGGCGCTTCTCGATCGGCGCGAAGACCAGCAGCTCGATCAGGATGCCCACGGCCAGGATCAGCAGGATCGCGGCCATCACCACGGTCATGTCGGACAGGACACGGCCCTGGTCCAGCAGTGAGCCCAGGCCGAAGCCGATGGTCCCGCCCACGGCGATGATTTCGGCGGCCATCAGGGAACGCCACGAGAACGCCCAGCCCTGCTTCAGCCCGCCGAGGTAGCCCGGAAGGGCTGCGGGGAGAACAATCTGCAGCGCCATCTGGAGCCGGTTGGCACCCAGGACAGTCCCCACCCGGCGGTACTGCGGCGGGATCTGGTCCACGCCGGAGATCAGCCCGTTGATGATGGAGGGGATGGCGCCCATAAACACCACGAAGTACACGGTGGCATCGGTGAGGCCGAACCAGATGATCGCGGCCGGAACCCACGCCACCGACGGCAGGACCTGAAGCCCGGAAATCAGCGGGCCGAACGCCCGGCGAAGCGGTGCCACCTGTGCCAGCAGCAGCCCCACCGGGGTAGCGATCGCCACAGAGATCAGGAACCCCACGATGCCGCGCTGCAGCGAGGTCCACACAGCCTCCTGCAGCTTGCCTTCGCCCCACAGCACGCCGATCTGGCCCAGCACATCGAGCGGGCCCGGAACCAGGTCGCGGCGCTTCACGCCAAGGGAAACATAGAACTGCCAGACCAGGACCAGGACCACCAAAGCCGCGACCGGCAAGAGGATGCGGCTCCAGTCGATCCGGTGCTTGCGGGCGGCATCGGACTGCAGGGAGTCCAGGCCGGCCTCAAGCTCGCGCAGGTCCTCGTTCCCGGTGGAGGACCGGGTGAGGGCTGCGTGGACCTTTTCAGCGGAAGCGTGCTCCGCCACCGGCTTTTCTTCAGCCAGGGGGGTGGGGTTATTTGGCATGGCGGCGGATCTCCTCGCGCAGCCGGGCGGTGATGACCCCGGTCAGCTGACCGGCCAGGCCGGCGTCGGTTCGGTGTTCCTCGGAGACGGCCCATTCCTGGACCACCCGGCCGGGACGGGATGAGAGCAGCAGCACGCGCTGGCCCAGCCGCACGGCCTCGCGGACGTTGTGCGTGACAAAAACGATGGTGCGCCCGGTTTCTTTCCAGATGCGTTCCAGCTCGTCGTGGAGGAGGTCGCGGGTGATGGCGTCGAGCGCGGCGAACGGCTCGTCCATCAGGAGCAGCTGCCGGTCCTGCGCGAGCGAGCGGGCCAGTGCCACGCGCTGGCGCATGCCTCCGGAGAGCTCGTGCGGGCGCTTGTCCCCGGCCTCGCCGAGGTGCACGAGGTCGAGGAGTTCATCTGCCTTGACCCGGCGCTGGGACTTGCCCACGCCGCGCAGTTTCAGGGCCAGCTCGATGTTCTCCCGGGCCGTGAGCCAAGGGAACAGTGCGGCGTCCTGGAACATAAATGCGGCACCGTCGCTGGGCACTTCGAGAGCGCCCGACGTCGGGACTTCCAGTCCCGCCATGATGTTCAGCAGGGTGGATTTGCCGCAGCCGGAGGCACCGAGGAGGGCGACGAACTCGCCCGCGCCGATGGTGGCGTTGACGTCGTCCAGCACCGGGGCGCCGTCGCCGAAGCGCTTGCCCAGGTTTTCCAGTACGACTGGCATGGTCCCGTCCTTAGATTGGTGGATTGCTGGTAATGCGGGGTCAGTCCTGGCCGAGGCCGGCGGCTGAGATGGGCTGTCCGGTCTTTCCGGCGGCGATGACTTCGTTCAGGGCGCGGAGGTCGAACAGCCCGGTGATGTCGGCCTGCTTGGTGGTGCCGGCCTCCACTCCGTCCTTGAGCAGTTTGGGGTAGGTCCCGGCGAGCGGGTCCACGGTGAACACAATGTTCTGCAGGGACCGGTCCAGGACGTCGGCGGGCAGCGCGGCGCCGGCGGCTTCCTGCAGCGCGGCATTGACGACGGCCGACTTCTCTGCGCCGGGCGTGTCATTGAGCCAGGCCACGGATTCGGTGTGGCCCTTTAGCAGCGCCTTCACGGTCTCCGGATGGGCGGCGGCAAAGTTCTTGTTCACGATGAGGATGGTGGTGGGAAACTCACCGGGCTTGCCGGACGCGGAACCGTCCCAGAGATCCTTTTCGTCCACCAGCACTTTCGCCCCCGCAGTCAGCACCAGACGCGACGCCCACGGCTCGGGCAACCACGCGCCGTCGAGCTTTCCGTCCTGGAACAGTTTCAGCGTCTGGGCGTTCTCCGTGGGGTTGATGGCGACGTCGCCGCTGCCGTCAACGTTGGTCTTGTAACCCTGCGAGCCAAGCCAGGCGCGCAGCGCGACGTCCTGCGTGCCGCCCAGTTGCGGGGAGGCCAGGGTCTTGCCGCGGAGATCGGCGGCGGAGGTGATGTCCGGCTTCACTACCAGCTGGGCCCCACCCGCGGCAGCACCGGCGATGACGCTGATGGACTCGCCCTGGCTCTTGACAAACGAATTGATGGCCGGGTTGGGGCCGATGTAGGTGGCGTCGATGGCCCCGGCGTTCAGCGCCTCTATGGCGGCAGGTCCGGCGTTAAATGTTTCAGTGCTGAGG
>NZ_QAIQ01000174.1 GCF_003061105.1 Arthrobacter sp. HMWF013 | reverse complement strand
AAGTGGACGTGCCCTACGTTTTTAAGCTGCATTCTTATGCTGCGTTCCGGGATGCCATTGCCGCTTAGGCAAGACGGCTGCGGACGATCTGGCTCACGGCCTTGCCGTCGAAGCGACCGGCAACCTTCGCCGTCACCGGCTTCATGACCTCACCCATCTGGCGGGCCGTCAGCTCCCGGCCTTCAGCCCTCAGGGCGGCAATTGCTTCATCCACGATCGACTCCACCTCAGCCTCCGAAAGTGCCTGGGGAAGGTATGCCTCAATAACTTCAGCCTCGGCAATTTCGGCTGCGGCGCGCTCCGGCTCGCCGGCCTCGGTGTAGATGCGGGCTGTGTCGCGTCGCTTTGCTGCTTCCTTCTGCAGGAGTGCCGTCACCTGGAGGTCATCCAGCGTGACGGGGGCTTTGCCTGACTTCTCGCGCGTTTCAATCTCGCCCAGTACATTCCGCACAGTGGTCAACGCTGTTTTGTTGCGTTCCTTCATGTGGATTACGACGTCGGCATGCAGCCGTTCCTTCAACGTGGTCACGATTTCCTCTGTTCATCAACGGCGGGGTGGTCCATCAGGGTCCTCTAGTACCGTAGAGGTCTATGGCTGACAATCACCACTCCCCCTCCTGACCGCCATGATCCCCCTCCCCGAGCAACTGTGGCAACGCCTGATCGAAGCCTTCAGCCGCACGGCACCCCCTGCCGTAACGCTGATGGAGCTGTCGCTGGTGGTGGCCGGAGCGATCGCTCTGTCCATCCCGCGGCAGACCTGGAAATACTTCGGCCTGCTCGCAACGGCCACCCACGAACTCGGCCATGCGTTCGCCGCGGTACTGAGCGGACAGCGACTGGGCGGCATCCACCTCCGGCTCGACCACTCAGGCACCACCACCAGCTACAGCAGCCGGCCGCTTGCCGCCGTCTGGTCCGGATTCTGGGGATACCCCGTACCGGCGTTGGTGGGCGCGGCATTTGTGTGGTGCGGGTTCACGGGCTGGGGACCTGCCGCCCTCGTCGCCGGGGCGCTCGTCCTGCTTGTCTCCGTCATCTTCATCCGGAACCTGTCAGGACTGCTCATCACTGCCGCCTGTGTCCTCTGCAGCGCCGCACTGGTCCTGTGGGTGCCTGCGGTCTTCAGCGGCCATATAGCGATCATCCTGGGACTGGCGCTGCTCGTGGCCGCTGTCCGGGACCTCATCAAACTCGCCAACGTGCACCTCCGCCGGCGCGACAGGCTGGCCAGTTCCGATGCCTACCTGCTCTACCGGGCCACGTCAGTGCCGGCCTTCGTCTGGATAGCCCTGTTCAGCGCAGTCGTGGCAGGTTGCTGGCTGGTCGCCTGGCTCCCGATCTCCACGGTCCTGGCCGCCGGCGCATAGGCTGGTCCCATGAGCCAGGAAACGCAAGCGACCCAGCAGACGACCACGGGAACCACGGACCACAGCACCCGGGGCGCGTACGTCACCGGCGGAGCAGAATTCACCCGGGACACGAACTACATCGAGGACCGGATCACCCGTGACGGGCGGCCCGGTGACCACGGCGAGCCGGGCTGGCCGGTAGAGGCCGGCCGCTACCGGCTGATAGCGGCACGGGCCTGCCCCTGGGCGAACCGGACCGTGATTGTGCGCAGGCTTCTCGGATTGGAGGACGCCATCTCGCTGGGCCAGCCCGGCCCCACCCACGATGCGCGGTCGTGGACCTTCGACCTGGATCCGGGCGGCGTGGATCCTGTCCTGGGTGTTGAACGGATCCAGGAGTCCTACTTCCGACGTTTCCCGGACTACCCCCGCGGCATTACAGTTCCCGCCATCGTCGATATTCCCAGCGGAGCGGTGGTCACAAACAACTTTCCCCAGATCACCCTGGACTTCTCCACTGAATGGACCGCGTTCCACCGCGACGGTGCCCCGGACCTCTATCCTGAAGCTCTCAGGGAAGAGATCGATGCGGTCAATAAGCGGGTCTTCACCGAGGTCAACAACGGCGTTTACCGTTGCGGCTTCGCCGGCTCCCAGGACGCTTACAACGTGGCGTATGACCGGCTGTGGACGGCCTTGGACTGGCTTGAGGAACGCCTCACCCATCAGCGGTTCCTCGTGGGCGGGACGATCACTGAAGCGGACGTGCGCCTGTTCACCACCCTTGCCCGCTTTGACCCCGTGTACCACGGGCATTTCAAGTGCAACCGGCAAAAGCTGACTGAGCTGCCGGCGCTCTGGGGCTATGCGCGGGACCTGTTCCAGACCCCGGGCTTCGGCGACACGACCGACTTCGTCCAGATCAAGCAGCACTATTACATCGTTCATGAGGACATCAACCCCACGGGTATCGTTCCGCAAGGACCGGATCTTGCCGGCTGGCTGGAGCCACATGGCAGGGAGGTGCTCGGCGGCCGGCCGTTCGGCGAGGGCACTCCCCCGGGACCGGTGCGGTCCGGGGAGGACGTCGCAGCGGGCCACGGTGCGGTCCCTCGCGGGGAAAGCGCTTTCTAGGCCGCTAGGCTATGACAATGCAGAAATCTCACGGCTTTGCAGCGCCCGGGTACGAGGACGTCCTGGATTTGTTTGAAACCTTCCTCGCCGACGATCCGCAATACAGCGCCCAAGTTGCCGCTTACCGCGACAGCGAGAAGGTTGTGGACCTTATCGGCGGACCTCACATCACGGCCGGGACTGTCACGGGCGTGTACTCGGTCTCCAAAGGCGTCGCAGCGTTGGTTATCTCGCTGCTCGTCCAGGAGGGGCTGTTGGACCTCGACCGGACGGTGGCCCACTATTGGCCCGGGTTCGGTGTCCACGGCAAGGACCGTCTGCTGGTCCGCGAAGCGCTGTCCCACCAGGCCGGCCTGATGGGTGTGGAGGGTGGTTTCGCCCTTGACGAATTCCACACCCCGCACGCAGCTGAAAAGCTCGCCGCTGCCCGGCCGTCCTGGCGTCCCGGAAGCTGCTTTGGCTACCATGCCCTCACCATCGGCATCCTGATGGAGGAACTGTGCCGGCGGGTCACTGGTGCCAGCCTGCAGAGCATTTATGATCACCGGATCCGCACTGCCTACGGAATCGACGTCTTCCTGGGTCTGCCCGAGGAATTCGAGCCGCGCTACCGCGAGGTTCTCTATGACATCGACCCCCGGCAGCCGTGGCTGGACCCGCTGAGCCTGGACGGGCTCAACAGCAACGCTGCAGTCAGTTCCATCATGGAACTTCCCAACCGCAAGGAGGTGCGGGCGGCAGGCATGAGTGCCGCCGGCGGCGTTGGCACCGCAGAGGGCCTGGCCCGGCTTTACGCGGCGGCTATTACCGGTGTCGACGGCGGGGCACCGTTGCTGACGCCGGAAACGGTCAGCGTCATGTCGCAGGAGCAGGTCTGGGGCCTGGACCGCAGTTCGGGGCTGGACAACGCCTTTGCGGTGGTCTTCATGAAGCCGCATCCGTCCCGGAATTTCGGCAGTCACCGGGCCTTTGGCCACGAGGGTGCCAGCGCTGCCCTGGGTTTCGCCGATCCCGCCTACGGCCTCGGTTTCGGCTATGTTCCCCGGCGGGCGGAGGACGGCCGCACGCCGGGAAAGGCGCATCGCCTGGCCTCAGCCGTACGGTGCGCCGCGGCAACACTGTCCTAGCACTGCGGTTGTCCCTGCCAGTGCGCTTGTCCTGATTGAAGCGGCGCCCTAATGTTGGGCAGTGCGAAACTCTAAAAGCCAGCCTGAAGCCCAACCGATGGGGACCCGGCTTCTGAGGAATGCGGTAGCCGGACTGTCCACGGCATTTACTGCGCAGCGGCTGCAACTGGCCGCCAAGGCGGCGATCGCAGCAGGCCTGGCGTTTCTCATCGCGCCCCTGATGCCGGGCGCCGCGGCCAACTACCCGTACTACGCCCCGTTGGGCGCCCTGGTGGCGATGTACCACAATGTGGCGGGATCGGTGAAGCAGGGTCTCCAGGCCCTGATCGGACTCGCCATGGGAATTGGCCTGGCCTTTGTCCTGGTCAATGTCACTGATCCCTCGCCGGTAAGCGTGGCCGTTTTCATGGGTATCGGTGTCCTGCTCGGCGGACTGCCGAGGCTCGGCTCCGGCAGTGACTGGATCCCGACGGCGGCGCTCCTGGTGCTGTTGGTGGGCGGCAGCAACCCTGACGATTTCTCGTTTGGCTACCTGATCCAGATGGGCGTTGGCGTTGCCGTGGGCATTGCAGTGAATTTCCTGATCTTCCCTCCCCTGCATTTCGCAGCAGCGGCGGAAAGCCTGGACGAACTCCGCGCCGCGTTGGGCCGGCAACTCACTGACATGGGGGCGGCCCTGAAAGAGGAATGGCCGCCCGAGCACGAGGACTGGGCAAGGCGCTCGGATCAGCTGGCAGGAGCGGCACGGACGGTTCGCCACCTCGTTGAGGAAGCTGACGCCAGCCGCCGTGCCAACCCGCGGCGCAAGCTCCATCCCCGCGACGTGGATCTTGACTACCGCAACCTCCGCGAACTGGAGCGGGTGACCTTCCATATCCAGGACATGACCGAAGTCCTCTCCGACGTCATCTGGAAGGATGACGTGCCCTACGAGGTTCCCTTTGAGGACAGTGCTCCGCTCGCGGATGCCATGATTGCCGCTGGCAAGCTGTTGGGCTCATTTCAGCACGAGGATCTACAGGAACAGCGGCAATTGTTCGGTTCAGCGGAAGCTGCAGTCGAACACTGCAGTGCCGCAGCTGCCGCGCGGAAGCCTGCTGAAGGCACCGTGCCGGCTTCCGAGTCCATCCTCCTGAGCCTGCACCGGATTCTCCGGGCGGCGCGGCCGGAACCCGAATAGCCCGGCCGCGCTGGAGCCTGTCTTAGAGCATCGCCACCGTGCCGCTGAAGTGCTTCCGGCCCGAGTGGGGGTTCCAGGCGACGTAGTCAGAACGCTGCCACGCTCCGCCAGGCCCCTGCGCCGTCCTGATATCCAAGGCAACACGCGCGGGAAGGAACACCGGCGCCTCGAAGGTGACGTCCCAGCTGAAGGCGTCTCCCTTGGCCGGGCCGACATCTGCGAGGGCGCGCGAGGCGAGATACATGCCGTGGGCGATGGAACGCCGCATCCCCAGCGCCTTGGCTGACAGTACGCTCAGGTGGATCGGGTTGAAGTCCCCGGATACGGCGGCATAGGCCCTGCCGGTATCGACACCCAGGTGCCAGATCGCCGTCGGGTCCCCCGGGGCGAAGTCGTTGACGCCATTGGGCGGGGTCGGCTTGTCAATCCCGGGCAGGAAGACTCCCTTCGCCAGGTACGTTGAACGCCCGGCCCAGCGGATATCCGGTGAACCGGACGCCCGGATTTCGGCAACAATATCCAGCTGCGTCCCCGCCCGGTGGCCCCTGAGGTTTTCCGACCACGCGACGATGTCCAACGGCTGGGTGAACAGGATTGGCGAGCGTTGCTCCACATGGTTGCTGAGGTGGATCATCCCGAGCATGGGCAGCGGAAAATCGTCACGGTTCATCACACTGATGGCCAGCGGGAAGGTCAGCGCATGAAGGTAGCCGGCAGGCAGGGTGTCCCGTGCGGTCAGTCCGATGAGGTGCTGGTACGCGGTGAGGTTGCCGACGTCGGCCGTGACCCCCCTCACCTCATGGCCGCTGTCGGGCAGGCGCGAACTGGTGTGGGTCCCCAGAACCCGCCGGCGGGCGGCCTGCGCGGCGGCGTTGACGTACAGCTTGGACAGGGACGGCATGTCCCCAAGGATGACAGGCTGGACCAGGCTCATGCCCCCACCATGTACTGTCCGCAGACGCGCAGCACGCCGCCGTTGATGCCGCCCGCGGCATCGCTGGCCAGGAAGGCGATGGCTTCGGCCACGTCTGCGGGCTGCCCACCCTGGCGGAGTGAGTTCAGGCGGCGGCCGGCCTCCCGGAGCACCAGCGGGACCCGGGCGGTCATGTCCGTTTCGATGAAGCCTGGAGCCACGGCGTTAATGGTTCCGCCCCGCTCGGCCAGCAGTGGCGCAGCTGCCCGGACCATGCCCATGACTCCCGCCTTGGATGCTGCGTAGTTTGTCTGCCCGCGGTTACCGGCGATTCCGCTGGTGGAGGCCACTGAGACGATCCGCGGGGAGCTGGCGAAATGATCTGAGGCGAGGAGCGCTTCGTTGATCCGGAGCTGGGCTGCAATGTTGACGTTGATGACAGAACTCCAGCGGGTGTGGTCCATGTTCGCCAGCAGCTTGTCCCTGGTGATCCCGGCGTTGTGGATGACGATGTTCAACCGGCCGTGGCGCTGCACTGCGTGGTCAATGATCCGCTGGCCGGCATCGTCGCGGCTGATGTCCAGTTGCAGGGCGGTGCCGTGAAGTTCATTGGCAACACCGGCGAGGTGGTCCCCTGCGGCGGGGATGTCCACCAGCACCAGGGTGGCCCCGTCGCGGTGGAGCGTGCGGGCAATGGCCGCACCAATACCCCGGGCGGCGCCGGTGACAACGGCGACCTTGCCTGCGAGGGGTCTGTCGAAGTCAGCAGGCAGCTGCCCATCAGGGGAAGTGACGGTCAGGAACTGTCCGTCCACATAGGCGGAACGGCCTGAGAGCAGGAACCGAACGGCTGCCAGGGTGCTGGGGCTCGTGGTCTCCACTGCATCTCCGAGCAGGATCCCGTTACCGGTAGCCCCTGCCCTAAGCTCCATGGCCAGCGAACGCAGGAAACCGTCCACACCTTGCCTCGCGGCTGCCTCTGCGGGCGTCACATCATCAGTGACGGGCCGGGAAACCGTCAGGAAACGACCGCTCGGGGCGAGGTCGCGCAGCGAGGAGGCAACCGACAGGATGGGCCGTTCCAGTTCACCTGGATGGGCGACGTCGTCCAGGACCAGGATGATGGCGCCCAGCCGTTCGCGGGGAACTGCATGCCTCCGGACGTCGAGGTCCCAGGCGAGCAGGGCGGCCGCGAGGGTATCCGCGCCTGGAGTGGTTCCCTGGACCAGAACCGGACCTGAGATCAGCGGCTGTCCCGGCTGGTAACGGCGCAGGATTGCCGGTTGGGGAAGGCCAAGCTTCTTCGCGACGTTACGCCCGAGCCCCTGGTTCACCAATTGGGTGTATTTGTCCGTCATCCGGTCCCCCTAAAGTGCTTCGAGAATTGCGACGACGCCCTGGCCGCCGGCCGCGCAGATGGAAATGAGTCCGCGTGCCGGCCGTCCGTCAACCGTGCCCTTGGCTTCGAGCATCTTGGCGAGGGAGGCGACAATCCGTCCGCCGGTTGCTGCGAACGGGTGCCCCGCGGCGAGGGAGGAGCCGTTGACGTTCAGTCTGGTGCGGTCGATGCTGCCGAAGGCGCCGTCCAGCCCCAGCCGGGTGCGGCCGAATTCCTCGTCCTCCCAGGCTGCCAGGGTGCTCAGCAC
>NZ_QAIQ01000173.1 GCF_003061105.1 Arthrobacter sp. HMWF013 | reverse complement strand
AAATGAGGCAACGTATCCGGCTACGCGGAGGTTTTCTATGAGTCAACGCGCCCCCTGTGGGACCGGTGCGTCCAGGACTATGCTCGGATCATGGCCCGCACCCTGATCCCGGACAGTGGAGTGCGCCAGGTGCAGCGCCGCACCGTGGTGCTCTTGAGCGTTGCGCAGGTTTTCGCCGGGCTGGGGACCGGGGCCACGGTGTCCATCGGCTCGATCCTTGCCGTTGAACTCTCAGGCTCCGCCGCGTGGGCCGGCGCAGCAGCCACCGTGATGACCTTAGGTGCAGCGCTGGCTGCACTGCCGCTTGCCTCGCTGGCCGACCGCCGGGGACGCCGCATCGGCCAGGTCCTGGGTCTCTCGGCAGCACTTCTGGGCGCCGTCCTGATCATGCTCTCAGTGGTGACGGGTCAGTTCGTCCTGCTGGTACTGGGGGCCGCCGGGATCGGCGTGGGCACCGCGGCCAGCCTTCAGGCACGCTTCGCCGCGGTCGACCTCGCGGATCCTGAACACCGCGGCCGGTCCCTTTCCACCGTGGTGTGGGCAGTGACCGTCGGCGCCGTCGCAGGACCCAACCTGATCCAGCCGGGTGCGGCAGTGGGTGTGGCCCTGGGATTGCCCCCTATTGCCGGTCCCTTCGTGATCTCCGCGGCCGGGCTCCTGCTGGCCACGGTCCTCCTGTTTTTCGGTCTCAGGCCTGACCCGCTGTTGCTGGCAAGGGAACTCGCTGCCCGGCAAAACGGCATCCCACAGAGCGGCATTCCACAGGGTGCCACCCCGCCCGGAACCACGGCTGCCCAGCCGCCCCGGTCCGGCCCGCTCCACAACGCGCATACCCAGGGAAGGCCGGGCGGCTCACTGGTCCGCGGGATGCGGGCCATCCGCGGGTCAAAAGCCGCGGTACTGGCGCTGGCCGCCGTCGTCGGAGCCCACGCCATCATGGTGGGCGTCATGTCCATGACCCCGCTGCACCTGCAGGAGCTCGTGGCAGGGCCGGCAGCATCCCATGCAGGCCACGTGGCCTCGGGCGACGTCCTGGTCATCATCGGGTTTACCATTTCGCTGCATATCGCCGGGATGTTCGCGCTGTCCCCGGTGATGGGCTGGCTGACCGACAAAGTGGGCAGGACGCAGACCATCCTGATCGGCTTCACGACGCTGATCACCGCAGTCGTGGTGGCCGGCTTCGGCCAGACGTCCACTGTGGCCGTTGCTGTGGGCCTGATCCTGCTGGGCCTGGGCTGGTCGGCGTCCACCATCTCCGGCTCCACGCTCCTGGCTGAGAGCGTGGGCCAGGAGTCCCGTGTTGTGGTCCAGGGCGTCTCGGACATGTTAATGGGCGTCGCCGGCGCGGTGGGCGGGGCAACGTCCGGGCTGGTGCTCAGCTGGGCAGGCTACCTGGGGCTGAACATGCTCGGTGGCCTGGTGGCGGTGACGGTACTGGTTGCCGCTTTCCTGACTCTCGTGCCGCGGCAGCGCAAGTCAGTTGCGGGCTGAGCGCACCATCCCCAGCAGCCGGCCGAAAATGGCCTCGCCGTCGTCGGAGATGCCGTCATGGTGGAAGTCGCCCGTCTCCCAGACCTGGAGCCCGCGGACCGCCGCCGCGGTTTCCAGCGACAGGTTGCGGTCCACGTAGATGTCGTCGCGGTAGACCGCCGCGGCCACCGGCACTGTATTGGCCGCCAACTGATGCCGGTCGTACAGCGGCTTCCAGTCCTCTTTGCCGGCCACGAGTTCGGCCACTTCCTGCAGCGGCCGGAGCGCCGCGTCCTGCTCGAAGTACCACGGGTAGACCATCTCGCCGGTCAGCAACAAAGGCTCGGCATCCGGACGGAATTCGGGGTAATCCTGCAGCACCCGCCACGCAGCCCAGCCGCTTGCCTGACCCTGGCCGTAGATGGACTCGTGCATGAGGGCGTACAGCGGATTGCCCAGGCGGGACACGATGCCCTGGACCTGCTCGAGGAAACCATCGGAGAGCCTGGCGCCCGGTGCCGTCCCGCTGAAAGCATCTTCCAGGAGGTAATGAAGCCCGTCCACCCTGGTGTTGCCGCCCAGGAACGATCCCACCATCTGGAACCGTTCCACGGTCAGGCGGCCGCCGTCGGGCAAGTACTCTGCGGTCTCCCGGAGGTGGGCCGCGATGCGCTCCACTGTCAGGCGGTCTTCGGGGTACCAGCTGAAGTATTCGGTGTTCCGGGCGGCGACGCGCCGGAAGGTTGCCCGGTAGACGTGGTCTGCGGGGCCGGAGAGTGGCGCCAGCCCGCCGGTGATCAGGGCCTCGCGCACGCCGGCCGCAGCGAAGGACAGATAGCTGAGGGCACAGAACCCGCCGTAGCTTTGCCCGTAGATGCTCCAGGGGCCGGAGCCGAGTGCCGTACGGATGAGTTCGGCGTCGGCAACAATGGAATCCGCCCGGAAGTGCTCCAGGTACGCAGCCTGCGCCTCAGGGGTCCCTCGCTGCGGCAGGGTCTTCCGGTCGATCGGCGATGACAGCCCGGTGCCCCGCTGGTCCAGCATCAGGATCCGGAAATCACGGGCTGCGGCCTTGCTCCAGCCGTTGAGGGAGGCGAGTCTGTTGCCGCGCCCGCCCGGGCCGCCCTGCAGGAACAACAGCCAGGGAAGCTTTTCAGCCTCCGCCGCAGTATGCGCTGCGGAGACATACTCGCGCGCAAAGACGGTAATGGTCTCCGGCGCTGTCCCGTTGCCGTTGGTGGAAGTGAAGTGGTCCAGCGGCACGGTGAAATAGTGTTCTGCGGTGCGCATGCCGCGGAATTCGTGGCGTGCCCTGACTGTGTGGGGGACTTCCGTCCTTGTTCTGACGGCAGTGGCATGCTCCGACTGCTCAGGCACCGGATGCCGCCGTCGCGCTGCTGCCAAACTGCGCCAAGGCGGTTCCGGTCAGCCGGAAGGTCGACCAGCCGTCCATGGGCCCGGCGCCGAGGCTGCGGTAGAAGTTGATGGACGGTTCATTCCAGTCCAGGACACTCCACTCGACCCGGGCGTACCCGTTGTCGACGGCGGTGGCCGCCAGATGCCGCAGAAGCGCCTTGCCGTGGCCCTCGCCGCGGGCGTGGGGACTGACGTAGAGGTCCTCAAGGTAGATGCCGTGGACGCCTTCCCAGGTGGAGTAATTCAGGAACCACAGGGCGAATCCCTGGACTTCGCCCGCTGCGTTCTCGGCCATGGTGGCAAACACCCGGGGATTCCGGCCGAACAGGGCATCTGTGAGTTTTTCCGGGGTGTTGCGGACGGCGTCCGGCTCTTTCTCGTAGATGGCCAGTTCGTGGATCATCTGGAGGATTGCGGGGACGTCGTGCCGGGTGGCGGGTCGGATTACACTCATGGGTCGAGTTTACTAGGGGTCCCCGTGCACAACGGGCCGGGCTCCCAGGCGCCAGCGAAGCGGCGACGTGCCGTAACGGACGGCTCCCTGGGTGTAGTCAAGCGGTACGCCGTCCGCCAGGATGGGCGGCCCGATATACCGCAGCGGGCCATACGGGCCGTCCAGGTAGCGGAAGCTCGGTTCCGGCAGGGGACCGGCGGGAGCAGTCACTGCCGGGAGCCGAAGCAGTTCCTCGGCGGTGCGGGCCAGGGAAAGCCGGGCCACGCCGCCGGATCCGCTGCTGCGCCTCTCGGCCAGCAATGCCATGGCTGCCGCAGCCAGGCCATAACCTGTGGCGTGGTCCAGTGCCTGTACCGGCAGGGCGCCGGGCTTCCACCCGCTGTCAGAGATGCTGCCATACCGTTCGGCAATGCCACAGGCTGCCTGGACGAGGCTGTCGAACCCGCGGCGCCCCTTCCACGGACCGGCGCTGCCCCAGGCGCTGAGGCTGACCACCACCAGTCCCGGCCGGGCAAGCAGCAACTCATCCGGTCCCAGCCCAAAACGGTCCAGGCTGCTTTCGCGGTAGCCGGTGACCACGACGTCGGCCGTAAAGGCCAGGCGTCTGATGGCCTCCAACGCCCCGGGATCCCGCAAGTCGGCCTGGGCGCTTCCTTTATCAAAGCCCGAGTCGATGAACGCGTCCTGCAGCTCCGGAAGCTGTGGCGGGTCGATGCGCAGCACGTCCGCCCCGAGGGCGCCCAGGAGGCGCGTTGCGGTGGGACCGGCAATCACGCGGGTCAGGTCCAGTACCTTCAGCCCGGACAGGGGGCGGACCGGATCATCGGAGGGAACCCACGACGGCGGCGGCTGGCTTCCGTGGGACGCCGCTGGAGGGCGTGAGAGCGCGATCCATGGCCCTGCAGCCGCAGCCGTGTGCATGGGAGTAGTGATCCATCCGTTCCGGCTGCGGACAGCTGCGGCCACGCCCTTGGCAGCGACGATGGCTTCTTCCGCTTCCAGGGAGGTCAACCGCAGCAGGGTTTGTTCCACGCCCTGCGCTGTGCTGACGGAGAAGGCCTCCATCAGCCGGGCAGCGTGGTGCGGATAGTTGGCATGCAGGCGGATCCAGCCGTCCGCGGTCGGCCGGAAACCGGACAGCGGAGCAAATCCTTCGGGCTTTGTTCCCCCGATCCGCAGGTGGCCCAGCGAATCGAAGGCTGCCGCCACCGGGCCTGCAGCACTGGAATACCGCCCGGTGGCGGTCAGTGCATTGAGCGCCGTCGCTGCGGCCTGGACGGCCCCCGCAGCGAGCCCCTCAACATCCAGCGGGCCACCCCACCAACGCCGTGGGCCAGAGACGGGTGCCGGTGGCTGGGACCTCATGGCGTCCAGAGCCCGCAGGCTTCCAGTGAGGTCGGGGACGGATTCCACGGTGGGCTGCCTAGAGCCTGTTGACGTCTGTCACGCTGACTACCGCAGTGCCGGTCTCATCCGAGGCTGCCAGGTCCACTACGGCGGAGATTCCCCAATCGTGGTTGCGCGCGGGGTCATCAAAGATCTGCCGCACCTTCCACCGTCCGGGCTCTTCTGTGATGATCAGCAATCCGGGTCCGCGGGCGTCCGGGCCCGTACCGATGTCGTTGTGCTCATCGAAGTAGTCGTCCAGGACGTCCTCCCAGCGGTCCGCATCCCAGCCTGCCCCGCTGTCCAGTTCGCCCAACGCCGCCGCGTTCTCGTCGGCGAACAGTTCCACGCGGCGGAACATCTCGTTGCGGACCATCACGCGGAAGGCCCGGATGTTTGATGTCAGCGACGGCGGCGGGGGAGGCGGTGCGTCGTGGGGGGTGGGTGCGGCACCGGAGGTCAGTTCCTCCCATTCGTCCAGCAGGCTGGAGTCCACCTGCCGCACCAGTTCCCCGAGCCAGGCGATGAGGTCCTCCAGGTCCTCCCGGAGCAGGTCCTGCGGCACGGTCTGGCGCAACGCCTTGAAGCAGTCTGCGAGGTAGCGCAGCACGATTCCCTCGGAGCGGGCCAGGCCGTAGAACTGGACGAATTCGCCGAAGTTCATGGCGCGCTCGTACATGTCCCGGACCACGGACTTCGGAGCCAGCTCGAAGTCACCCACCCAAGGCGCAGCTTTGCGGTAGACCTCGAAGGCTTCGCCCAGGAGCTCCGCCAGCGGCTGCGGATAGGTCACTTCCTCGAGCATCGCCATTCGTTGGTCGTACTCGATGCCGTCGGCCTTCATCGCGGCGATCGCCTCGCCGCGGGCCTTCTTCTGCTGGGCAGAGAGAATCTGCCGGGGCTTTTCCAGCGTCGCCTCGATCACCGACACCACATCCAGGGCGTACGACGGCGAGTCCGGGTCGAGCAGTTCCAGCGCCGCCAGCGCAAACGGCGAGAGCGGCTGGTTGAGGGCGAAGTTCGGCTGGAGGTGCACTGTGAGCCGGACCGTCCTGCCGTCGGCGCCCTGCTGTTCGGGCGGGATGCGCTCCACCACCTCGGCGGCGAGGAGCTCACGGTAGATCCCGAGGGCTTTCTTCATCAGCTGCAGCTGCGAGGACCGGGATTCGTGGTTCTCCGTCAGGAGGCGGCGTGCGGCCGTGAACGGGTCGCCGGGGCGTTCCATCAGGTTCATCAGCATCGAGTGGGTCACGCTGAAACTTGAGCTCAGGGGATCAGGCACAGACTCAACCAGGCGTTTGAAGGTGGGCTCGCCCCACGAGACGAAGCCTTCCGGCGGCTTCTTCTTTACCACTTGGCGGAGCTTCTTCTGGTCATCACCAAATTTGGCGGTGGCTTTGGCCATGGCCTTCACGTTTTCGATCACGTGCTCCGGGGCCTGGACCACCACTGTCCCGGCGGTGTCGTACCCGGCGCGGCCGGCCCGTCCTGCGATCTGGTGGAACTCCCGGGAGTTGAGCGGCCGGGTGCGTACGCCGTCGTATTTGCTCAAAGCGGTGAGCAGGACGGTGCGGATGGGCACGTTGATGCCCACGCCCAGGGTGTCCGTTCCACAGATCACCTTGAGGAGGCCTGCCTGCGCCAACTGCTCCACCAGGCGCCGGTACTTCGGCAGCATTCCGGCGTGATGGACGCCGATGCCGTGACGGACCAGCCTGTTGAGGGTCTTGCCGAAACCGGCAGCGAAACGGAAATTGGCGATCAGCTCCGCGATCTTGTCCTTTTCCTCGCGCGTGCACACGTTGATGCTCATCAGCGTCTGGGCGCGGTCGATCGCTTCGATCTGGCTGAAATGCACCACGTAGACGGGTACCTGCCGGGTGGAGAGCAGTTCCTCCAGGGTCTCGTGGACCGGGGTCTGGTGGTAGTAGTAGTGCAGCGGGATGGGCCGCTCGGCTGAACTGACGGTGGTGGTGGCGCGGCCGGTGAGTTCGGTGATGCCGGTCTCGAAGCGGCTGACGTCCCCCAGCGTGGCGGACATCAGGAGGAACTGTGCCTGGGGGAGTTCCAGCAGCGGGACCTGCCAGGCCCAGCCGCGCTGGGGGTCGGAGTAGAAGTGGAACTCGTCCATGATGACCGAACCGAGATCGGCGCCGGCCCCTTCACGCAGGGCGATGTTGGCAAGGATCTCCGCAGTGCAGCAGATGATCGGTGCGCTCTGGTTGACGCCGGAGTCGCCGGTGATCATGCCAACGTTTTCGGCCCCGAAGATATCGCACAGGGCAAAGAACTTCTCCGAAACAAGCGCCTTGATGGGGGCCGTGTAGTAGCTCCGCTCGCCCCGGGCCATGGCCTGGAAATGGGCGGCGATGGCGACGAGGGACTTGCCCGAACCTGTGGGGGTGGCGAGGATGACGTTGGCGCCGGTGGCCAGCTCCATGATTGCTTCGTCCTGGGCGGCGTACAGCTCCAGGCCCCGGCTTTCGGTCCACTCAAGAAATTGTGTGTAGAGGGCGTCCGGGTCGATGCCTGCGCCGGAGGTGTTTGGGGCGGGCAGGACGGGCAGCTGGTCAACGAGTTTCATTGTTTTCCAGCTTAGTGCCCAGCGGGATCCGGGGATCCGGGCGGGGGCGTATTAGGCTCGCGGTATGGCCACACACTCAACCGACCATGGCAAAACCATGATGTGGGACCCCGTGAAGTACGTTCAGTTCGGCGACTACCGTGACAGGCCTTTCTTTGACCTCACGGCGAGGATCCGGGCGGACCGCGCGCTGAATGTCGTTGATCTGGGTTGTGGACCCGGAAACCTCACCGCAACCCTTGCCGGCCGTTGGCCGGAAGCCCGCGTCACCGGCATCGATTCGTCCGCCGCGATGCTGGCGAAGGCCGGTGTCCATGCGGAGGCAAACCGGGGACTGAACTTCCAGCTGGCAGATATTGCTGACTGGATGCCCTCCGCCGACACCGATGTAATTGTCACC
>NZ_QAIQ01000172.1 GCF_003061105.1 Arthrobacter sp. HMWF013 | reverse complement strand
CGCCAGCAGCCCTGGGCCCGTTTGTGGTCCCCGCGGTGAATCTCGAGGAACACTTGGATAAGCATGACATCAACATGGTCACCTGCGGCGGGCAGGCGACAATCCCGATAGTGGCCGCCGTCGCCCGTGTTGTCCCGGTCCGCTACGCCGAGATCGTCGCGTCCGTCGCCTCTCGCTCGGCGGGTCCGGGGACCCGGGCCAACATCGACGAGTTCACCGAAACCACCGCCCAGGCCATCGAGCAGGTCGGCGGCGCGGCACGGGGCAAGGCCATCATCATCCTGAACCCGGCCGATCCACCACCCATCATGCGCGACACCGTCTACTGCCTGACCGGCGAAGCCGAACACGGGAAAATCCGGGCCTCCATCATCGAGATGGTGGCCGCCGTATCCCAATACGTGCCCGGCTACCGACTCAAGCAGGATGTGCAGATCACCCCCGTGGAGCCCGAGATGCTGGCACCGTTACTCGGCAAGGACGCCGCAGGTATCCGATGGAAAGTAACCACATTCCTTGAGGTTGAAGGCGCAGCCGACTACCTGCCTGCTTACGCCGGCAACCTCGACATCATGACCTCCGCCGCCCTGAGGGTCGGCGAACTGGTCGCCGCCCGCGACATCATTGGAGTCTGAACATGGCCACCACAACACCTGCCACCAACCCCGGCCCGCTCTATATCCAGGACGTCACCCTTCGGGATGGCATGCACGCCATGCGCCACCGCATCACCATCGATTCCGTAGTCGGCATTGTCAAGGCTCTTGACCAGGCGGGGGTCTCAGCAATCGAGGTCACCCACGGTGATGGGCTCTCCGGCTCCAGCCTCAATTACGGCATCGGCAGCCACAGCGACTGGGAATGGATTGAGGCTGCCTGCGGCAGCATTGAGCGTGCTGTTCCAACCTCCCTGCTGCTCCCGGGCCTTGGCACCATCGAGGACCTGCGCCAGGCGGCCAGGCTCGGCATCCGCTCGGTGCGGATTGCCACGCACTGCACCGAGGCCGACATCTCGGCCCAGCACATCGGAGCCGCACGTGAGCTCGGGCTCGACGTTTCGGGCTTCCTCATGATGTCCCACCTTGCCGAGCCGGCTGACCTGGCCAAACAGGCCAAGCTTATGGAGTCCTATGGCGCGAATTGCGTCTATGTCACTGACTCGGCAGGCGCTCTGACCATGGACGGGGTGCGCGAGCGCATCCGTGCCTACCGCGACCTGCTCGATCCCGGCACCCAGGTGGGCATCCACGCCCACCAGAACCTCTCCCTTGCTGTGGCCAATTCTGTGGTGGCCGTGAAGGAAGGTGCGTTCCGGGTTGATGCTTCCCTCGCGGGGCACGGCGCGGGCGCGGGCAACACACCGATCGAGGCGTTCATTGCCGTGGCAGACAAACTTGGCTGGGAGACGGGATGTTCGGTGTTTGAACTCCAGGATGCGGCAGATGACCTTGTCAGGCCCCTGCAGGAACGTCCGGTGCAGGTTGACCGCGAGACCCTCACCCTCGGCTATGCAGGGGTGTACTCCAGCTTCCTGCTCCATGCCGAGGATGCGTCAAGGAACTATGGCCCTGACGCCCGGGAGCTGCTGACCATTGCCGGGCAGCGCAACCTGGTCGGCGGCCAGGAGGACATGCTGGTGGACATCGCCCTGGACCTCGCCAACCGGTAGGCCGGGAACCGCAAACGCCGGCCCGGCACCCGAAACGGGGTGCCGGGCCGGCGTCGTGGTTGCCCTTTTAGTTAGGCCACGGCGTCGTCTGCCGCCATGGCTGCCTCGGCCAGGACGAGCTCGTTGGAGATGGCCTTGGCCGTGCCGATCAACATGGGCGCGATCCGTTCCAAGGGCGCGGCCAAATCGCCGACCACCGATATGGCAGCCACAGGCCCCCGGGTATCAAGGATGGCAGTGCCGACGCAGGCAATGCCCGGGAAGGACTCGCCGCGCTCGAAGGCCACTCCATTTCGTGCCCTGACCATTGCCAGTTCACGGTGCAGGCCAGCCACGTCGGTAAATTTATGGCCATGGTGCTGTTCGCCGGGCTCGGCGAACAGCTCATGGACAACTTCGGGCGGCAGGAAGGCCAGGATCGCTTTGCCCACAGCGGTGCGGTGCGCAGGTGCGCGTCCGCCGACGCGCGAGGGAACCTTGGCCGCGCCGGGACCGCCGAACTTGTCAAGATAGTAGATTTCGGAGCCGTCGATGGCAGCCAGATGAACCACGAGCCCGGTCCGGTACGCGAGTTCGTTCAGCCGGGCGTTGGATGCCGAGCGCAGCTCTTCGCAAACGATGTCACGGGCTCCAAGCCTCATGGACTTGTACCCGAGGCTATAGAGGTTGCCGACGTGGGCAATCCACCCTGATTGCACCAGCTGCTCAAGGATGCGGTGGGTCGTTGAACGGGGGAGGTTACTGCGCCGTGTCACCTCTTCAAGAGTGAGCCGTGCCATGGGTAGCCCGAAAGCATCCAGGATGCTGCTGATCCGCTCCACCATTGAGGGGGCAAAGGGGTCTTTCAATCCTTTGGCGGCTTCCTTGCCGCCGAGCAAAACTGTCATATTATCCATCCCAGGACACCATTGTCGGGCAAAACTACAACTGGACTTTATCGTTCTGACCATCATAGGGAAATAGCTGGATGCCTCCGGCGCGACCGCTTCGCGGTGCGGTCGGAGGCATCCAGCCGGTGGGCGAAGGTGTCAGCCTATGGTCAGGCCCTCGCCGAGCAGTGAGGTCAGTGAGGCGGAATCCGTGGACGAGTACATCGAGCCGTCAGGCCCCATCGGCAGTGGGTCGCCGAACCACGTGGCTCCGTAATCCATGTTCAGCGGCGTCCATTCGAGCGCCTTCCAGTCGGGATCGAGGATTTGGTAGCCGCCCGCGTACAACTCCACGCGGTGTCCGGAGCCCGGGTCGCGCAGGTAGAGGTACATTGACTGGGCGATGCCGTGCTTGGCGGGGCCGACATCGAAGACTACGTCGTGGTCCCGCAACACATCGGCGGCAATAAGCAGGTCGCTGTGGTTCTCCAGGTTGAAGGCCACGTGGTGCAGCTGGCCGTTCTTCTCCTCAGGGCTCATGGCGATGGCGAGGTCATGAACCTGGGGGGTGACGGACAGCCAGGAGGCGATGAGCATGTCTGCCTCTGGTACGTGCACGTATTCACGGCGCTTGAAGTCGAGGGTCTCGCGCAGCCATCTCTCAGCGGGGGCCACGTTCTGCGGCGCCGTCTGAATGTTGTAATGGTCGATCCGGCGCACGCCCAGCCCACGCCGTCGTGAGCTGTTGCTGGGCAGCTGGGAGCGGATCTCCTCCGGCGCCTCGGGGGCGTCGATGTCGTAGTAGAACTCAAACGGGTGGTCCGAGTAAGGGGTCATGAAACGGATCGCGGTGCCGCGGCCGGCCTGATGGCCACGTGGCAGTTCGAGCACCTCGATGTCCTGCTCCTTGAACTCCTGGGCGTAGAGCTCCACGTCTTCAGGCCGGCCAACCCTGAAACTGTAGGAATCAACGATCGGCTTCTCGCTGGCAAACAAGACCAGGGAGTGGTGTTTCAGTTCCTGGTAGCCACGGAGGTACACCGTGTCACCGACTCTCTGGACTTCCTCCATGCCGAGCAGGTCCCGGAAGAAATTGAGTGAAGTCTCAAGATCCGGTGTGCCCAGCGAAACGGCACCGACGTGAGCGATGCGGGGACCTGGGGATGACGCAATAGCCATGTTTGTAGCTCCTTATGCCTGTCGTCGAGCGACCTACCGATGACGGTTGAGCGGTGGGAACACCCAACCACTTGCCGCGAGTCTAGGTTCGCTCGAACTGCCCGTTCCTGGCCCATTCCACTGAGCGGGATGCCGCTCAGTTGATGGCCAGCTGGCTGTCGACCGGATCCAGGCATCGCCATTCATGTCGTAGCCTTCGTACCCGGCCATCTCGGGACTTCCCGGGTAGGGCACAAAGTGTGGGCTTGCGGTTTCGCACCACAGCCAGCGAGCCAGCAGACTGTCCTCATGGAGTGGACGCGTGCGAAGGACTGGCTGATCGGTGCTGCCGGGATGGTCGTCGTTCTGGGGGTTGTGCTTACTATCCTTTGGTTGCTGGTGAGCGGTCCGGCCGGTGGGGGCGAGGCGGGGGCCGATCCGTCGCCATCGGACAGTGCCGGGAGCCCGCCGGGTGCACAGCCTCCCACCGGCCTACGCGAGGACGAGGTGTGGCTCGCCGATCTTGAATTGGGGGCCGGGACGGTGGTGGCCGCGGGCTCGACGCTCCGCGACGTCCGGGCGATCGGGCAGGATGTGGTTACCGGGCCGGAGGGGCTGGTCGCTGCCCGGCTGTCAGTGGATGCGACTGTGCCGTTCGACGTCATCGCCGGTGAGCTCGGTGGCGGGACGGTGGTCCGCGCCGCTGAAGGCGGCCAGGCCGCCGTCGTTCGCACCGTCGAGGCCCTCGGCCGGGAACTGCGCGTTACCGCGACCGGCACGGTGGAGGTCGAGTCCGGCAGGCTGGTTGTTGAGCCGCGCTCGATCGACTTTGGCGGGCCGGACTTTCTCTCGGACGCCGTCGGCGCCGTAGTAAGGAGCCTCGTGACCGTCGAGCACGAGATTGAGGGCCTGCCCGAGGGCCTGGTGCTTCAGGACGTCACGGTGCAAAGCGACGGTTTCCGCGCCACCCTCCGGGGCGACGACGTCAGGCTCGTCCCGTAATTAACCCGCAGTGTCCAATGCCGCTGCGGCGGCGCTAAAAGAGGACTGGCCGTCCTAGCGAAGAAGATCCATAATGGTTAGCAAGACTAATTAGCAATGCTAACTATCGCCCGCGGACGGTAATGACTCGGGGCGGTAATGAAAGGGATGACCGCCATGACCGGCCCGGTCCACAGCGAGCAGGACAGCCTCCAGCCGGACACTTTGGCCATCGACCTGCGGACCGCCGTGATGCGGACGTCCCGCCGCCTGCGTATCGAGGCAACGGGGGATGTCATCACGCCGGGCCAGTACACCGTTCTCGCGCACCTTCGGGTGAAATCCCAGACCCTCCGCGAACTGGCCGACCGGGAACACGTCCAGGCGCCGTCGATGACACGGATAGTCAATGCGCTCACCGATCAGGGCTTCGCGTCACGATCACCGCATCCGGAGGACGGCCGCCAGGTCCAGGTCAGCATCACTCCGGCCGGCGAGGCGGTGCTCGCCGAGGCACGCAGCCAGCGGACGGCGTGGCTGGCCCAGCGCGTCGCCGGGCTCAGTGAAGAGGACCGCCGAACCCTCAGCCGCGCCGCCCACATCATGCAGGAGCTGAGCGCCAGATGAGTGCCATGTTCCAGGCACTCGAGAACCGCAACTACCGGTTATGGGCCGGCGGGGCGCTCGTGTCCAATATCGGAACCTGGATGCAGAGGATCGCCCAGGACTGGCTGGTACTGACCGTCCTCACGGACAATTCCGGCACCGCCGTCGGCATCACCACGGGGCTTCAGTTCCTGCCCATGCTCCTGCTCGGTCCGTACGCCGGGGTGCTGGCGGACCGCTACCGCAAACGCGTGATCCTGCTGTGGGCGCAGTCAGCCATGGGCCTGATTGGGCTCCTGGTGGGCATCCTGGTGCTGACCGGCACCGCGCAGCTGTGGCAGGCCTACCTGGCGGCCCTGTGCCTCGGAGTGGCCGGCGCCATTGATGGTCCGGCGCGCCAGGCGTTCGTTTCCGAACTGGTCGGGCAGAAACACGTAGCAAACGCGGTCGCATTGAACTCGGCGTCGTTCAACACGGCACGGCTCACCGGGCCGGCCATCGCCGGCCTGCTCATCGCGTGGATCGGCACAGGTCCGGTATTCCTGCTCAACGCGGCCAGCTTCGCCGCCGTCATCCTCTCCTTGTGGCGGATCCGGACGTCTGAACTGGCACCTTCCGAGCCCGCGGTCCGGGGCAAGGGCCAGGTCACCGAGGGCCTGCGGTACGTCCGACGGCGCCCGGACCTGGTGCTCATCCTCGTGATGGTGGGGATACTCGGCGCCTTTGGCATGAATTTCCCCATCATCAACGCCCTGATGTCCACCGCTGAATTCGGGATGGGCCCGGGGGAGTTTGGGCTCCTGGGCTCCGTGATGGCCGTGGGGACGCTGGCCGGGGCCCTCCTTGCAGCCCGCAGGACCGGTCCCCGGCTGCGGTTTCTGCTCGGCGGCGCGCTCGGATTGGGCATCTTTACCTTGATAGCGAGCGTATCGCCGTCCTTCTGGCTGTACGCCGCCGTCCTGGTTCCGGTGGGCCTGGCTGCCATCACCTTCCTGAACAGCTGCAACACCAGCATCCAGCTGTCAGTGAATCCCCAATTCCGCGGGCGGGTTCTGGCCCTCTACCTGGCCGTCCTTCAGGGCGGAACCGCCTTGGGGGCGCCCCTGATGGGATGGATCGGCACTGAATTCGGCGCACGCTGGTCAGTGGCCGCCGGCGGCGCGGTGGTGCTCCTGACCGGCCTGATTTCGGTGATCGTGGTCAGCCGGAGGAGCCGGCTGACCTTTCCGCAGCAGGTTCGGACCGTGTTCGTCCGGAGGCGCTCACGCAATCGACCGGTTCAGGGGCCAGAGGCCGCCGGCGAAGCTGAGGGCATGTGAAAAGACGTACGACGGCGGGAGCCGGCCGCCGTCGCCCGTTCTGAAATCTGTCGGCCGGCCGCTGCCAAGCCAGCCGAAAACCTGTCCCAGCCTCATCGTTCCCAGTAAACTGGACCCCATGACCGAGCACGAACCGGCCCCTTCCCTGGCCGCGGAGGCTCCCGCCGTCGTGGACACTTCTGTACGCAGCCCGGCGGAGCGGTCCCGCACATTCGCCGGCATCCTGGTGAACACCGGCGTCGCCAACATCACCACCAGCTACCTGTGGTTCGCCCTGACCTTCTGGGTGTATCTGGAGACGCGCAACGTGATCGCCACCGGGGTGATCGGCGGCGCGTACATGCTGCTGATTGCCCTCTCCAGCATCAGCTTCGGCACCTTCGTTGACCGCTACCGCAAGCTGGCCGTGATGCGCTTCGCCGCCGGCTTCACCCTGGTGATGTTCGTGCTGTCCGGGGTGCTGTTCCTGCTGACGCCACCCGCCATGATGCTGGACCTCACACAGCCCTGGTTCTGGATCCTCACCGTGATCATCCTGATCGGCGCGGTGGTGGAAAACCTGCGCAACATCGCCCTCTCCACCACGGTCACCATCCTCATCGAGCCGGACCGGCGGGACAAGGCGAACGGGATGGTGGGCATGGTGCAGGGGCTGATGCTGATCGTCACCTCGGTCCTCTCCGGGCTGTCGGTCGGGTTGCTGGGGATGGGCTGGACGATCATCGTCTCGCTGGTGCTCACGGCGCTCGCCTTCGCGCATCTGCTCACGCTGCGCATGCCGGAGGAGGTGCAGGCTGCGGCAACGGACGCGCACGGCGGGTTCGACCTGCACGGCTCCCTCACCGCGGTCCTGGCAATTTCCGGACTGTTCGCGCTGATCGTCTTCTCCACGTTCAACAACTTCATCGGCGGCGTCTACATGGCGCTGATGGATCCCTACGGCCTGGAGATGTTCCCCGTGGAGGTGTGGGGGACCGTCTTCGCGGTCGGCTCCACCGGCATCCTCGTGGGCGGGGCGCTGATCGCCAAGTTCGGGCTGGGGTCCAACCCGTTGCGCACCATGCTCATGGCGGTGATCGTCATGGGGATCCTCGGGGCGGTGTTCACGGTGCGGGAATGGGCATGGCTGTACATCGCCGGAATCTGGCTGTACCTGGTCCTGGTGCCGTTCGTGGAGGCAGCCGAGCAGACCGTCATCCAGCAGGTGGTGCCGCTGCCCCGGCAGGGCCGGGTGTTCGGATTCGCCATGGCGTTCGAGTCCGCGGCGGCGCCGGTCACCGCATTCCTCATCGCGCCGATCGCCCAGTTCTGGATCATCCCCTACGCGCGATCTGCCGACGGCGCCGCGCAGCTGGAACCGCTGCTGGGCGAGGGCGTCTCCCGGGGGATCGCCCTGGTGTTCCTGGTGGCCGGGATCATCATGGTCATCGCCGCGCTGCTGGCATTCCTCACCCCCGTTTACCGCCGGCTCTCGGCGTCGTATGCCAAGACGGCGGCGGAGGCTGCGGAGGACCGTACGACGGCGGAACCCTAGCGCCAGCCTGCGCGCGGCCTTGGCCTGGGGGCGCCTTAGCCCGCGTCCGGCTTAGCCCGCGCGCGGCGGGGCGGTGCTGCCACGCACCACCATTTCGGTGGCCAGTTCCAGGGCGGCCGGCGTGGCCGGTCTGTGCTGGTCGAACTGTTCCGTCAGCATTCCAACGGCCATGGATGCCAGCTGGGCCAAGGGCTGGCGGACGGTGGTCAGGGGCGGTGACGTCAGGGCGGCCTGGGCAATATCGTCGAAACCCACCACGCTGAGGTCCGCCGGAATCTTCAGCGAACGCCCCGTGGCGGCATTCATGACGCCCAGGGCCTGCAGGTCATTGGCGGCGAAGATCGCAGTGGGTGGCTCCGGCAGGTCAAGGAGGTCCCCGCCGTGCCGGACGCCGGCTTCGATGCTGAAGTCGCCGTCGCGCACCAGCTCCGGAAGGACCGGCAGCCCCGCTTCGTGCAGTGCGGCGGCATAAGCGGCATACCGTGCCCGGCTGTGCCCGGACCCGTGGCCCCGGCCGGTGATGATGCCGATCCGGCGGTGGCCCAGTTCCAGCAGGTGGCCCACCGCGGCGAGGGCTCCGGAGAACGACGCCGGGCTGACGCTGGGGATCGTGAGCCCCTCCGTGCCTTCGGGGTCAACAGCTACGGCGGGGATATTGAGGCTGCGGAGGGTGGTCACCAGCCGGGAACCGCGGCGCGGAGCCAGGAGCACCACTCCCGCCAGCCGGTTGGCGGATGACTCGCGGAGTTTCCGCCAGGACTCGGCCGTGGCGTGCTCCGCCCGCGTGTAAACGACGGAGTAGCCAAGCCTCGCAGCGGCGTCCTCCGCCCCGGCCATGATCTCGAGCACCCACGGGGAATCGAAGTTGTTGACCACCAGCTGCAGCAGCCCCGGCTGGTCCGCAGGCGCGTTCCGCTTGGTGTAATCGAGCTCCTCCAGGGCCTGGCGGACCTTGGCGCGCGTGGCTTCGGAAACATGCGAGCGTCCGTTGAGGACCTTGGACACTGTGGGGACCGAGACGCCTGCCGCGGCGGCCACATCTGCGATCTTGGGGCGCGGAGTGGCGGTCAACAGAGCAGTCCTTGGGGTCATCGGGAAGCGGCGGCGAGATGCGCGGCGAATGCCCGGCGGACCGGGGCAGTCTCAACCCGCACGGGACCAACGATAACACTGCCGCTGTCCGGTGATCCCAGCGGTGAAGCCGTGAAGATCCCCAGTTCCGCGCCGATCCATTTGCCTTCCACCACCTCGAAGTTCCACCCCTGGACTTCCCACGGGTCAGCGCGCCCGGCGCGCCAGGCGAACGTGGAGCGCGGGGTGCCGTCCGTGCGGATCTGCAGTTCAATCCGCGGGCCCGTCAACGGGACGGGCCTGCCCAGCGGCAATTCGTGCGGGGAATCTCCTCCCGTGCCGCTTCCCAGGATGTAGCCGTCGGCAGTCTTGATGATCCCGAGCCATGCGTACCGCTGCCCGAGAACGACGACGCCGGCCCGGGTACCCACCGGGACACCGTCCAGTTCCAGCGTGGTGGTGAACACGGACGGCGTGCCGGGCAGGATCTGGCCCAGCACGTTGGGCAGTTCGCGAAGGTTCCCGGGATCGTTGGCCTGGGGACAAAGCACCAGCTGCCCGCCTCCGGGCTGGCGCGACCAGGAATCCTTCGGATTGGCCTGCCAGTGCCATTGCGGCCCCAGCCCGGGGGATTCGAAGGTGTCGCCGGCCGGCGGCGCCGCCTCTTTGATCACTGTTCCCGCCGGGTAGGGGTGGCTGGCCACGGGAGTTCCGGGGCCGCCGTCGTCCGCTGGCGTTCCCATCCACGGCCAGCCGTCCCCGCCCCAGCCCATCGGCTGGAGGTGGACCACGCGGCCGTAGGGGCCACGGTCCTGGAAGTGCAGGAACCAGTCCTGTCCCTCGGGCGTGGTGACCCAGGCGCCCTGGTGGGGACCGTTGACCTCGGAATTTCCCTGTTCCAGCACCTTGCGTCCTTCATAGGGGCCGAACGGGGAGCGGGATCGGAAAACCGACTGCCAGCCGGTGGCCACCCCGCCCGCCGGCGCGAAGATCCAGTACCAGCCGTCGCGTTTGTAGAATTTGGGGCCTTCCAGCGTGGTGTAGCCGGGGAGGTCCGCCCCGTTGATCACGTGGGTGCCGTGGTCCAGGAGCCGGTCCGCGTCCGGGCTCATGCGGTGGACTGTCAGCCGGTTCTTGACGCCCACCCTGCTGTGCGCCCAGCCATGGACCAGGTAGGCCTCGCCGTCGTCGTCCCAGAGCGGGCAAGGATCGATGATCCCGCGCCCCGCGTACAGCAGGTGAGGCGTGGTCCATGGCCCCTCGGCGCGTTCGGCGCTGAGGACGAAGATGCCGTGGTCCGGGTCCGGGTAGAAGATCCAGAAGCGGCCGTTGTGGTGGCGCAGGGCCGGTGCCCAGACACCGCTTCCGTGGCGCACCAGCGAGTAGTGGCTGCCCTGCGGCAGTTCGGCGAGGGCGTGGCCGGCGTGTTCCCAGTCCACGAGGTTCCGCGATTTCAGGACGGGCAGTCCGGGAACCCGGTTGAAGCTGGAGGCGATGAGGTAATAGGTGCCGTCCACCTGCACTGCATCAGGGTCCGGCCAGTCGCCATTGAGGATGGGGTTGGAGTAGAGGGGGGTGATCCGGGTTGTCATGGTGTCCTGTCGGAAGTGCCGGGGCGGCTGGTTCGTGGGTGGTGGTGGAGCAGGTCAAGGGCGCGGGCGGCCGTGGGCACGGGGCCGTCGTGGATCACGGCGTGGAGGCTGAGCCTGAGCGGGTTGCTGTGATCCACCGAGGCCGCATCCGCCCAGGCAACCGCAGGGCCTGCCCCCAGGTAGCCCTCTGCCCTGATGAACCACGGGCGCAGGAGGCCGGGGTCCTGGGCAAGGACAACGCTCACCGGTCCGCCAGCGGTCTGCATGGTGACCGACAGCCACGGTGACATCGACCCGTGAGCGGCGTCGGCGCCGCTGCCGGCGGCGGACAGGATCTGCGGGTCCCCGGTGCCGCGGGGGAACCTCCAGAAGATTCCGCCGTACCCGGCGCCTGCCCTGCCCTTGACGGCCGACGACGACACCAACAGCCGCTCCACGCCCGCCGCCGGGAAGATCACCGACGTCAGGGACAGGCCCCAGCTTCCGGCCCCAGGGTGGACGAAGCGCTCGATGCGCCGCTGCTCGACGGCGAGCTCGTTGTCCGACTCCGACCGCCAGGAGACGCGGCCCTCTTCTGTTCTGCCCGTTTCGCTCTCGAACGATTGCCAGCCGAGGGGGAGTTGCCGGCCGTGGTTGGCCAGGAGCATGGGGCCGGTGGCGGCGGTGAAGGTGGACCCGCCCCAGAAGTTGGTGCCGTTGATGTCGGAGAAGGCAACGGACAGGCCCAGGTGATGCGGATGGTCCGCCGGCCCGGCCTCGGTCACGGTTGCACCGGCAAGGGAACGCACCGGATGGAGAAAGGGGCGGGGCGCGCTGGTGGCGGGCTGACGCAGGGTGGTGACGTGGTCCGCAAGCTGCTGCCCGGAGCATGCAGGGCCGCCGGGTGCCTCCGCCGGGATGGCGTGGGTGACCACAGGACCTCCTGGTTGTTGATTGCCGGTGATGTGGGGATCAGCCTAGCCATCACGGAAACCTTCGGCAAGTGGCACAGAAAGTTTCTTAACTATTTTTGCTGATCGACTTCAAAAGATTGTGTTGACAGTCACAGTGATTCCTTGCTAGAAATCGTTTACTCACTTTTTCTGAAAGCTCTGGAAGATCTTGCTCGGTCGAGTGGAACCAGTTGTTTGATTCAGAAAGTTTCCTGACTCCAGGCGGCGATCCAGCCGCCGGGAGCCAGTCCGGACATCCTTAGAGAGGCGTCATTCGATGAAGAAGACAGCGAACACCCGCATCCCCCGCAGAGTCATCCTTGGGGCAGCGATCACCGCGGCAGGCCTGGCCCTGAGCGGCTGCGGCGGAGCATCCACGCCTTCGGCAGGCGGCAATGTGGAACTGAACTTCGTCTACTGGGGTGACTCCAACCGCGCCAAGATGACGGACGCCGCCATCAAGATCTTCGAGGAGAAAAACCCGGGGATCACGGTCAAGAGCGAATACCAGGACAGCGGGCCCTACGCGGACAAGCTGGCAACCCGGTTCGCCGGCGGCAACCCCCCGGACGTACTGAACATGGCCAACCGGACCCTGCTGGAATACGCCCAGCGCGGCACCCTCGCAGACCTGAAGACGCTGCCGGAGATCGATCTGGCCAAGATTCCCGGAACCATCCAGAGCCGCGGCGAGGTGGACGGCAAACTGTACGGCCTGGCCACCGGCGTCAACCTCATCGGCATGGTGGTGAACAAGACCATCACAGACCAGGCCGGTGTCACCATCCCGGATGACAAGACCTGGAGCTGGGAGGACTACGCCAAGTTCGCCACCGAGGTGTCGCAAAAGACCGGCGGAAAGATCTACGGTGCGGGCTATGACGTTGCCACCGAAACTGGCCCCATCCTGTTCGCCCGGCAGCGTGGCGAGGACTTCTACACCAAGGACAACAAGCTCGGCGTGAGCGAGGAAACCATCCGCGAATGGTTCCAGTACAGCGTGGACCTGCGCCAGGCAGGCGGCTACCCGCCCGCCGGCTTCTTCGAGCAGATCGGCGGTTCGCCTGCGCAGTCCTACCTCGCCAAGGGAACTGTCGCGTCCCAGATCATTCCCATCAACAACTTCAAGGGCTACAACGAGGCCTCCGGCGGAAACCTGGTCCTGCTGCGCATGCCCGGTGAGACCACCGAAAAGCGCCGCGGCTACTCCGCCGATCCGAGCATGCTCTGGTCCGTTGCCGCGAAGTCCAAGCACCCCAAGGAAGCCGCCAAGCTGCTGAACTTCCTGATCAACGACGTCGACGGCGCCGCCCAGACCCTGACCCAGCGCGGTGTGCCCATCAACCCGGACGTGACCGAAGCCATCCTGTCCAAGCTCGGGCCGGATGACACCAAATTCGTCGAGATGGTGGCGGATATCCAGAAGGATGACCTGCCGCCCGCCTACGTCTACCCCAAGGGCGCCAGCGTGGTGGCGGACACCCTCAAGCAGCTCGGCACCGAAGTGGAATTTGGCCGCATCACCCCGGCAGACGCAGCAAAGACCTTCCTCGAGAAGAGCAATGCCGCCATCAACAAGTAGCCGCCCCGCGCCCAGACACCCAGCCAAGCAGATAGGAGCCTGACACCATGTCAGTGCTGACCAAGCAAGCCTCCGGCGCTGCCGCCGCCCTCGCAGCGCCGGCGCGTGGCACACCGAAGCGTGGCCCCTCCCGGCGCACCAACCAGCGCTCGGGCTACCTCTTTCTGTTGCCGTGGTTCCTCGGCATGCTCTTTACGATCATCCCGTTCTTCGCCTCGCTCTACCTTGCCTTCACGGACTACAACCTCTTCACCGAGCCGAACTTCGTGGGGCTGGCCAACTTCCAGGCCATGTTCGAGGACCCCCGGCTCCTGCAGTCCCTGAAGGTCACGTTCATCTACACCTTCGTCTCGGTGCCGATCTCGCTGGGCATTGCGCTGCTGGTTGCCCTGGTGCTGAACCGCGGACTCAGCGGCCTCTCGATCTACCGGTCCGTGTACTACCTGCCGTCCCTGCTGGGCGGCAGCGTGGCGATCGTGATGCTGTGGCGCTACATCTTCGGCAACGACGGCATCGTCAACGGGTTCCTGGGCTGGTTCGGCATCCAGGGGCCGGCCTGGGTCACCGACCCCGAATTTGCCTTGAGTACCCTGCTCGTCCTGAACGTGTGGACATTCGGTTCGCCCATGGTGATCTTCCTGGCCGGCCTGCGGCAGGTACCCACCATGTACTACGAGGCCGCCTCCATTGACGGCGCTTCGAAGTGGCGGCAGTTCCGCGCCATCACGTTGCCGCTGATCAGCCCCATCATTTTCTTCAACCTCATCATGCAGCTCATCGGGTCCTTCCAGACCTTTACCCAGGGCTATGTGATGAGCGGCGGCACGGGCGGACCGGCGGATTCAACACTGTTCTACAACCTGTACCTGTACCAGAAGGGCTTCACCGAATTCGAGATGGGTTACGCCTCCGCCATGGCATGGCTGCTGCTGATGATTATTGCGATTTTCACGGCCATCAACTTCATCGCATCCAAGTTCTGGGTCTTCTACGACAATTAAGGCAACCGCTATGGCTCTCCTCGAACTACCCGTCAAGAACAAGCAAAAGAAGGAAGAAGCTCCGGAAGATGCGCTGACCGGCACCCCGGGGACCCGCTTCTCCCGCCACCTGATCCTGTGCCTGGTGGGCCTGGTCATGCTGTATCCGCTGCTGTGGCTGATCTCCAGCTCCTTCAAGCCCAGCAACGACATCTTCCGCCAGCTCGGCCTGTGGCCGGAGAACTGGGACTTCAGCAACTACGAACAGGGCTGGAATGCGCTGAACCAGCCCTTCCACGTCTACCTGATCAACTCCCTGATCGTGGTCGTCTTCTCGATCATCGGGAACATCTTCTCCTGCGCCCTGGCCGCCTACGCCTTCGCCCGGATGGAGTTCACCGGCCGGAAGCTCTTCTTCGCCCTGATGCTGGGCACCCTCATGCTCCCCGGCCACGTGCTCCTGGTGCCGCAGTACATCATCTTCTCCCAGCTGGGCTGGCTTGATACCTACCTGCCGCTGATCGTGCCGAACTTCATGGCCACCAACGCGTTCTTCATCTTCCTGATGGTGCAGTTCATGAAGGCGCTCCCCAAGGAACTGGACGACGCCGCCCAGATCGACGGCTGCGGACCGTTCCGCACGTTCCTCCGGGTGATCATGCCCCTCTGCATCCCGGCCATGGCCACCACCGCGATCTTCACGTTCATCTCCACCTGGAACGAGTTCTTCGGACCGCTGCTTTACATCCAGAACCAGGACCTCTACACGGTTCCCCTGGCCCTGCGGGCGTTTATGGACTCGGAAGGCCAGAGCATGTGGGGCCCCATGTTCGCCATGTCCGTGGTGTCCATCGCCCCCATCATCGGCTTCTTCATCGCCGGCCAGAAGTATCTCATCAACGGCATCGCCACCGCCGGACTGAAATAGCTCCGCCCCGTACTTCTCCGTACGCATCGCTGACTGAACAACACCCTTCAATGAACACGTCCTGGCTGGAGGCTGCCCGGACACAAAACAAAGGAGTTTTGCATGAGTTTGCGACGCCTACTCGGCGCGGCCACCGCCGTCGTGATGCTGGGGAGCCTCACGGCCATCCCGGCCGCGAACGCGGTCCCCGCGGACACCCAAACCCTCACCGCCGGTACGGATGTTCAAGGTACCCCCGAAGCCATGTGGAAGGAGACGCCGGACGGTTTCGCTTCCCTTCCCGGCTACGGCCTGTCCGGAACCACCGGCGGCCAGGCAGGCAGGATCGTCACGGCTTCCACCATCCAGGAACTCAAGGACTACGCGGCGGCAACCGAACCGCTGGTCATCTTCATCCGCGGTACCCTCACGGCTGCTGATTACATCAAGATCCCGGTGGCGGCCAACAAGAGCTTCATCGGGGTGGGAGCGGATGCGGAGGTGGTGAACGCCGGCTTCAAACTCATCAGCGTCTCCAACGTCATCTTCCGGAACTTCACTGTCAGGGATGCCTACATTCCCGGGGACTGGGACGGCAAGAGCCCTGAGAACGACCGCGACGGCCTCCAGCTCGATACCACCCACCACGTCTGGGTTGACCACATGACGTTCCAGCGGATGGGCGACGGCCTGATCGACACCCGCAAGGACTCGGACCTCGTCACCTACTCGTGGAACGTCTTCGCAGACAACAACAAGGCCCTCGGCGTCGGCTGGTCCGCGAACGCGGTGACCCGAATGACCATCCACCACAACTGGATCCGCAACACCACCCAGCGCAACTTCAGCCTCGACAACACCGCGGCAGCCCACGTCTATAACAACTACCTGCAGGACATCGGCCAGTACGGAATGATGGGCCGCAACGCCGCGAAGGTGGTCCTGGAGGGCAATACCTTCACCGCCGTCCAGGATCCGGTAGTGGCCAAGGATCCGGCCACCGAGGTGGTGAACCGGGACAACATCTTCAACGGCACCCGCGGCCGGAAGGACAACGTGGGTGCGGCCTTCGATCCCACCCAGAACTACGCCTACCAAAAGGACGACGCCGCCCGGGTACCGGAGATTGTGGCAGCCGGCGCCGGTCCCCGCGGGAACAGCGCGCCGAACAACACCACGGACATCACCGTAGCCCTGGACGGCACAGGCGACTTCGGCAGCCTCCAGGCCGCCATCGGTTCGGTGCCCGGCGGCAGCACCCTCCCACGCACCATCACGGTCAAACCCGGCACCTACCGGGAATCCGTCAACATCTGGGCCGACCGCCCCAACCTCACCATCCAGGGCGCCACAGCCAACCCGGCCGACGTCGTCATTACCTATGACCTCCCGGCCAACGGCGTGAAATTCTTTGGCGGCACCTGGGGTGCCGGCGGCAGCGCTACCCTCAATGTCCTCGCCGAGGGCACCACGGTGCGGAACCTCACCGTCGAGAACGCCTATGACGAAGCCGCCAACGGAGGCAGCCAGGCGCTCGCCGTCCGGACCGTGGCGGACAAAGTCACGTTCGATGGCACCCGCTTCCTGGGCAACCAGGACACGTACCTCGCCGATACCACCGGCCGCGACGCCACAGCACGCACCTACCTCAAGAACTGCTACATCGAGGGTGACGTGGACTTCATCTACGGCCGCGGCACGGCAGTGCTGGACGGCTGCACCATCCACTCCCTGGACCGTGGGAGCGCAACCAACAACGGCTACATCGTGGCCCCGAGCACCAAGAACTCGAACCCGTACGGCATTCTGATCACCAACAGCGCCCTCACCTCGGATGCCGCACCGGGCACCGTCAGCCTGGGCCGCCCCTGGTTTGCCAGCAGTGATCCGGCCGCGCACCCGATGGCGGTGATCCGGGACTCGGTCCTGGGCAACCACATCGCCGTCCAGGGCTGGGCCGACATGAGCGGCCACGCCTGGACCGAGGGACGGTTCGCCGAATTCAACAACACCGGGCCGGGTGCGTACGTCAATGAATTCCATCCCCAGCTCACGCCCGCGGATGCGCTCATGTTCACCAAGGAAGCCTTCCTCGGTGACTGGACCCCGGAAGGACGCGGCTGAGATGGAGCAGGCACCTGCAATGAACGTCCGACGGCGGAGCCTCCTGGCAGCCGGCCTGACAGCGGGCGCTGTGGTTGGGTCGGGCCTGCTCGGCCCGGCAGCGAAGGCGGCGTCTCCTGCGGGGCTGGATGCCGCCGTCGGCTCCGATGGCTTTGCCGAGGCCGGGCTGCCGGTGGGCCGCGCGCTCGGCGGCACCGCGTGGACTGATGGGCCGGAAGGGTTTGCCGGCGTGGCAGCCCACGGCCGCTCCGGCACCACCGGCGGGGCGGGCGGCAGGGTGGTCCGTGCCGCAACACCGGACCAGCTCCGCGTTTTCGCCAGGAGCCCTGAGCCGCTGGTGGTGATCATCGAGGGTGAACTGGTGTTCGCGCAGTACGAGAAACTGACCGTCACAGCCAACAAGTCCTTCCTTGGGGCCGGCGAAGGAGCCGCGGTGGTGAACGCCGGCTTCAGGCTCATCAACGTCTCCAACGTGGTGTTCCGCAACTTCACCGTCCGGGACTCCTATATCCCGGGCGACTTCGCGGGGAAACGGCCGGACAACGACAGGGACGGCATCCAGATGGACACCTCCACGCACGTCTGGGTGGACCATATGCATTTCACCCGGCTGGGCGACGGCCTGGTGGATATCCGCAAGGACTGCGACAACGTCACCCTGTCCTGGAACGTCTTTGCGGACCACAACAAGGCACTGGGTGAAGGCTGGACGCAGAATGTTGTTACCCGGCTGACGCTGCACCACAACTGGATCCGGAACACCCACCAGCGCAACGCCAGCCTGGACAACACGGCAGCCTCGCACGTTTACAACAACTACCTGGAGAACATTTCCAGCTACGGGATGCTCGGCCGGAACGCGGCGCTGCTGGTGGTGGAGGGCAACTACTTCCGGAATGTCCGTAACCCGCTCCATCACCAGGGACCGGGAGGCGAACTGGTGGCCCGGGACAATGTCTTCGAAGCGTGCAGCGGCAACACCGGTGTGCAGCGGGGCCAGTCCTTCGATCCGGTTGCCGCGTACCCGTACGGGCTCTCGCCCGCCCACGCGGTCCCGGCACTGGTTCGTGGCTTCGGAGGTCCGTTGGGCGGGACGGAACCGGCACCGGCGAGACTCCTCACCGTGGCACTTGACGGCACCGGGGACTACGCCAGCATCCGGGCCGCCGTAGGGGCAATTCCACCGAACAGTCCGGGGCCTGTGACGGTCCTGCTGCAGCCCGGTACCTACCAGGAGCCCGCGGTTATCTGGGGTGACCGGCGCAATGTCACACTGGCGGGGGCAACGGGAAACGCCGCGGATGTGGTGCTGACCAACAGCGAGGGAGTCACCCTGCTGGTGGCAGCGGACGGTTCGACCGTGCGGGACCTGACCGTCACTTCGGATGCGCCGCAGGACGGCCACGTCCTTCTGGCCACGGGACACAATGTCACCTACTCGAACGTGACAGTTCTCAACGGCACGTCCGGCTAGCCTGACATTCCTCTGCAGGGGTCTGCCCGCAACATCGGGCAGGCCCCTGCAGGGGAACACTCCACCTCCCGCAGATACCACAAGAATGAGGCCCATGAAAACCACCAAGACTGCCCTCGTGGTGCGGGGCGGCTGGGACGGGCACCAGCCGGTCGAAGCCACCGAACTGTTCATCCCCCACCTCAAAGAGCACGGCTACGACGTCCGGGTGGAGGAATCCCCCAAAATCTACGCCGACGCCGGTTACCTTGCCGGGGTGGACCTCATCATGCAGTGCGTGACCATGTCCACCATCGAGAAGGACGAGCTGCAGGGCCTCCGCACCGCCGTGGAGAACGGCACCGGCCTGGCGGGCTGGCACGGCGGGATCGCCGACTCGTACCGGAACAGCGCGGATTACCTGCACCTGATCGGCGGCCAGTTCGCCTGCCATCCCGGGAAGCACCCCGACGAGCGGACCGGCGAACGCTCGGACAACTACGTCCCCTATACGGTCAACATGCTCCCTGCTGCCGCCGATCATCCCATCACCCGGGGCATCTCCGACTTCGGCCTCGTCACCGAGCAGTACTGGGTGCTCACCGACAGCTACAGCGACGTCCTCGCCACCACCACCCAGCAGGCCCGCGAGTGGGACCCATGGCACCGCGAGGTCACCTCCCCGGCGATCTGGACCCGGCAGTGGGGCAAGGGCCGGATTTTCGTGTGCACACCGGGCCACCAGACCGATGTCCTCAAAGACAACAACGTCCGCACCATCATCGAAAGGGGTTTGCTGTGGGCAAGCCGGTAAGAGTTGGCATCATCGGCTGCGGGAAGATCGCCGGGCAATACCTGGAGAGCTTCCGCCGCCTCGACGACGTCATCCTGGTGGCCGTGGCGGACCTCAACCCTGCCCGCGCCCAGGCCGTGGCCGACGCGTACCAGGGCGTGCAGGCGATGCCGGTGGAGGCGCTCCTGGACGCTGACGACGTCGACCTCGTCCTCAACCTGACCGTCCCCGCAGCACACGCCGGCGTGGCACTCCGGGCCATCGCCGCCGGCAAGCACGTGTACGGCGAGAAGCCGCTGGCCGCCACCATCGCGGAAGCCCGCGAAGTGCTCGACGCCGCCCGGGCGGCCGGGGTTCTCGTCGGCTGCGCCCCGGACACGGTCCTCGGCACCGGCATCCAGACCGCCCGCAAAGCGATCGACGACGGCCTCATCGGCGCGCCGGTCGCTGCGACCGCGGTAATGCTGACGCCCGGACACGAGCGCTGGCACCCGGATCCGGACTTCTACTACCAGCCCGGCGGCGGCCCGCTGCTGGACATGGGCCCGTACTACATCAGCGCGCTCGTGACTCTGCTCGGCCCGGTCAGCTCGGTCATCGGCGCCGCCAGCGCCGGCCGCAGCGAACGGACCATCGGCTCAGGACCACGTGAAGGACAGACCGTACCCGTGGACATCGACACCCACGTGACCGGCATCCTGGCGCACACCTCAGGCGCCATCTCCACCCTCGTCATGAGCTTCGACGCGGTCCAGTCGACGTCGGCGAACATCGAAGTCCACGGCCAGCTGGGTTCCCTCGCTGTCCCGGACCCCAATCATTTCGACGGCGACGTCCGGCTCTTCGCGCTCGGCGCCGACGACTGGGTGACGCTGCCGGTCTCGGCCGGGTATTTCGGTTCCGGACGCGGCTACGGCATCGCGGACCTTGCCGCGACGCCGCCTGGGGAGGAGCCCCGGGCAGGCGGCGCCCTGGCGTACCACGTGCTGGAGATCATGGAGTCCGTGCTGGACTCAGCGCACACCGGGCAGGCCGTCGCTATCCGCAGCGCAGCCGAACGTCCGCCCGCTGTCGCGCTCGCGGACCTCGCCAACTCGGGGCAGGCAGTGCCTTCCGGCAGCGCCTCGATCAGGGAATGAGGTTGTCGGCCCGGTACCGGTCGAAGAGGGCAGTGAAGGCGTCAAGGGTCCGCCGGTAGCCGGTGAACCCGGCGTCCCGGCTCTTGCCCATGTCTGTCACTACCTCAATGCCGCGCCCAAGGTCGCTGTCCGTGTGCCACCAGGACGCCAACCGGTCCAGATCCGGCTCGCTCAGGTGATGGCGCCCGGCAAGCTCCCTCCACTGGTCCTCCCGCCCCGTCATGGACTGCCCGAGGGGACGGGGCTCCCCTTCGTACCCCTCCCAGTCCACGCCGAAGTAGGCTGCGAGCTTCGGCCACATCCACCGCCAGCGGAACACATCGCCGTTGACAATATTGAACGCCTCGTTGGCGGCCTGCGGTGTGGTGGATGCCCAGATCATGTGCTCCGCGAGCAGGCCCGCCTCGGTCATATCGGTCAGCCCGTTCCACTGCGTTTCGGATCCCGGGAAGACGAACGGCTCCCCGGCCTCCCTGCAGAGCGTCGCCTGGGCGGCGAGCGTGAGCCCCATGTTCATGGCGTTGCCCACTGCGTGCCCGATCACCGTGTGCGCGCGGTGCACAGACCAGGTGAACCCCTGCTCCGCGGCCGCCGCCCAGAGTTCATCCTCCTGGGCGTAGTAGAAGTTCGGCACCGGCAGGCGCGGCTCCTCCTCGTGGAAGGGCGTGTCGGCCATCTTCCCGGCTGCGTACGCCTCGAAGGGGCCGAGGTAGTGCTTGAGTCCGGTCATCAGGGCAACGTGGGCCACGTCTTTGCCCTGGAGTGCAGCGAGGAGATCGCGCACCATACCGGCGTTGACGGCGATGTTCTCCTCCTCAGTGTCACGCCGGGACCAGGCCGTGAAGAAAACGTGCGAGGGATTTTCCGGTCCGAGCACTTGGCTCAACGATGCAGCGGAGGTCAGGTCCGTGGAGAGCCAACGCACGCCAGGGCGCTCTGCTCCGGGCCTCCGGGACAGCGCAAGAACGGCCCACCCCTCGGCAGTCAGGCTCTCGACGAGAGCGGATCCGGCGATGCCGGTGGCCCCCACGACGAGTGCCGTGCGCCCCGTGCCCGCTGCTGTTCCTGTGCTGATGGTCATGGCGCTCCTTCTGGTGTCTGCTGCTCGTGTCCCTAGAGCGACAAGCCACCGCCCCCGGCAGATATTCCAACCGGCAACGCCGGCGCGGCCAGCAGGCCGTCGCGCATCACGGCGACGGCGTCGGTCAGCGGGACGAATTCGGTGTCGTGGGTGACCATCACGGTGGCCACCTGGAATTCGTCCGTCACCCGGCGCAGCAGCCCCACGATCGAGGCGCTCCGCGCATGGTCCAGCGCCGCCGTCGGCTCATCCACCAGCAGCACCTTCGGGCTGCCCATCAGGGCGCGGGCGATGTTCACCCGCTGCCGCTGGCCGCCTGAGAGCTGGTGCGGCCGCTTGTCCGCGGACGCGGCCAGGCCCACCAGGTCCAGGAGCCCGGCAGCCCGGGAACGCGCAGCTTTCAGGGACTTGCCACGCAGGTGGTTGCCGATCATCAGCTGCTCGACGGCGGTGAGGGAAGCCAGGAGGTTGGGCTGCTGGAAGATGATGCCCACCGTCTCCCTGCGCAGCGCGGTGAGTTCCCTGTCCTTCAGGCCGGCCGTGGTGGTTCCGTCGATGATCACGTCCCCGCTGCTGGGGCGCACCAGGGTGGCGGCAACTGCCAGGAGGCTGGATTTGCCCGAGCCGGACGGGCCCACGAGCGAGACCATCCGGCCCGCACCGACGCTCAGGCTGACGTTGTCCAGGGCTTTGATGGTGCCGGCCCCGTCCGGGTATTCGAGGGTGACGTTGGTGAGGGACAGCGGCTGAGTAAGGGTTGAGCCGGCGGTTGATGTGGTGAGCGGTGCTGTTAAAGACACGGGAAAAACCTTTCGGAGAGAAAGAACGGAGGGTTAGTTGCCGCCGAGGGCGATCAGCGGATCGACGGCGGTGACGCGGCGGACTGCCAGTGCGGCGCCGGCCAGCCCCAGGGCCACTATCCCCAGCACCGGAAGCAGGGTGGTGGCCGGCGTGATCAGGAACGGCGCGGCCTGGGCTGCGGCGAATCCGCCGAGGAGACCGATTGCACCGCCCAGCCCCGCGCCCGCCAGCAGCACCATGGCCGCCTGGGCGATGGCGTCACGCAGCACGTAACCGCCGGAAGCACCCAATGCCTTGAGCACGGCGATGTCGCGGGTCCGCTGCACTGTCCACACGGTCAGGAAGGCAACGATCACCAGCGCTGAGATGCCGTAGAGGAACGCCTGCATCAGCATCAGCGAACCGTTCTCGCTCTTGTAGGAGCCCAACGCCTGGAACGAACCCGTGCGGCTCGTGCTGACCGTGCCGGCCAGGGCATTCGCGGCCGTCTCGTCCACCACGGCACCATCCTGGTACG
>NZ_QAIQ01000171.1 GCF_003061105.1 Arthrobacter sp. HMWF013 | reverse complement strand
GTCAAATCGATTCCACTGAATAATTCATAACGATCTGATACGGTCCCGCCATTCTCCGGCAGATGCTCACATGCCGGACTCATCCATGTGATAGTTTCCTCTGGAATGTGACCCGCAACATAGTTCTTACGGACTTGTGAGTGTCGGTCGCGAAGGCCGGCGAATGCGCCGGCGGAGACCTGGGGGCGGCGCGATCCGTGGCTGGCTGGGGAAATCGGAAGGATCTGAAACGTGGATGCAGTCGAGGTAAACAGGCCGGTACCGGCACAGGGCGATCCCCTGGTGTGTACGTCAAGCGTCCCGGCGGCAACGATCCAGAAGTAGCTGCCGCATGCTCAGGTACCTTGCCAAGCGCGGCATCACGTACGTCTTCATGATCTTCCTGACCACCTCGGCCGGGTACTTCCTGGCGGTCAGTTCGCTCAAGCCGGCACTGCTCGAGCAGGAACGGATTCCCCGCCCCACCCCGGAACAGGTAGCCAACTCCATGCGCCTGAAGGGGCTGGACCCGGACCTTAGCCCGTGGGAACGCTACGTCGAGTGGCTCACGGCGATCGTGACCCGCTGGGACTGGGGACGCAGCCCCAACGGCGCCTTCATCAACGCCGAATTCGGTGACCGGGTATGGATCTCAACCCGGTTGTTCCTCGCCTCGATCGTCCTGACCCTTGTCATCGGCGTCGCCCTCGGAGTGTACTCGGCGGCCCGCCAGTACAAGTTCCAGGACCGTGTCATCACCTCGTACAGCTACCTGGCGTACATCGTGCCGGCCCCTATCGCTTACTTCCTGGTGCAGCTCGGTGCCATCAACATCAACGAGACGGTCGGGGAGCGCATCTTCTTCGTCACCGGCATCTCCACCCCGGGCATGGCACCGGGATGGGCCCAGTTCGTGGACATGCTGGCACACTACGCAGTGCCCACGGCAGCCATCACGCTGGTGGGCTGGGGCTCGTACCAGATCGCCCAGCGGCAGTACCTGCTGGACAACGTCAATGCCGACTTTGTCCGAACGGCACGCGCCAAGGGGCTGACCCGCAACCAGGCCATTTCCAGGCATGCCCTCCGGGTGTCCTTCATTCCCGTAGCCCAGAGCATCGCCTTCACCATTCCCGCTATCTTCGCGGGCGGCTTCTTCGCCGAGAAGATCTTCGCCTGGCCCGGAGTGGGTTCGTGGAGCATTGACGCCATCTCCCTGCAGGACGTGAATGCCGCAACCGCCACCCTCGCCTACGGCTCAGTGATCTTTGCCCTCGGCGCCATCCTGGCTGACTTTGCCACCACGCTGGTAGACCCGAGAGTGAGGGTGCAGTAGCCATGACCAACCTCAACGCCATCGACCCGGCGGCAGTGGCCCAGGACGCCCACCTGGACAGCGCAGATGTCATCATCGGCAAATCCACCATCATTTTCCGGCGCTTCATGCGGAACCGGACCGCCGTGGCGGGCCTGGCCATCTTCCTCGGTCTGACTGTCTTCTCCTTTGTCGGCGGATATTTCACCCCGTGGGACAAAGAAACCATCGACCCCTTCAACATCGGCATGCCACCGTCGGCCGAGCACTTCCTGGGCACATCCCAGGCCGGCATCGACCTCTACGCGATGACCGTCGAAGGCACCCGCATCTCCATTCTCATCGGCCTCATTGTGGGCCTGGTGTCCGTCCTGATTGCCGCGGTCTACGGCTGCACCATGGCCTATTTCGGCGGCAAAGTGGACAAGGTGATGCTCTTTTTCCTCGAGGCGCTCATCATGATGCCCGCCCTGCTGGTGGTGGCCGTCGCCACCAGCGGCGGAGGCGATGGCTTGAAGAAGAACCTCCCCAGCTGGCTCCTGCTGATCATCGTCCTGCTCGTATTCAGCTGGATGGGCACCGCCAGGCTGATCCGCTCGCTGTCCATGTCGCTGATGCAGCGTGACTTCGTCAAGGCAGCGCAGTACATGGGTGTCCCGCCGCGGCGTATTGTGTGGCGGCACCTGGTCCCGAATATCGGTTCGCTCCTGGTCCTGGACATCACCCGCGGAGTCACCGGCGCCATCCTGGCGGAAGTTGCCTTCTCGTTCATCGGCATCGGCATCAAGGTTCCGGACGTGAGCCTGGGCGTGCTGATCGGCGGGGCCACCTCCCAGGTGCAGACCTTCCCGTGGATGTTCTGGGTCCCGTTGACCGTGATGTTCCTGCTCACAGGGTCCCTGGCCATGATGAATGACGGCCTGCGTGACGCGTTTGATCCGAGCTCCAGTTCGGTTGGCCGGGCAAAGAAGAACAGCGCACAGAAGAGGGCCACATGAGCAGCGGAACGTACCTCGAACCGGCTGACCCGGCCCCCACGCCGGCAGAACGCCTCCACATCGCAGGCCTCCACACGCCGTCGGACGCGGTCCTGTCGGTCCGGGACCTGAACGTCCGGTTCAGCTCAGAGAACGGTGTGGTGCACGCCGTCCGCGGTGTTGACTTCGACCTTATGCCGGGCCGGACCCTGGGCATTGTGGGCGAGTCCGGCTCGGGAAAGTCCGTCACCTCGCTCGCCATCATGGGGCTCCTGCCGCCTACCGCGGAGATTTCCGGATCAGTGCGGCTCAAGGGCAAGGAGCTGCTCGGCCTCAGCGACAAAGCCATGTGCGCCTTCCGCGGCAACGACATCGCCATGGTGTTCCAGGACCCGCTGTCCTCCCTCACCCCGGTGTACACCGTCGGCGCCCAGATCATCGAGGCGCTCACCATCCACAATCCCGGCATGAGCAACCCGGCGAAGGAAGCCCGCGCCGTCGAACTTCTGGCGATGGTGGGGATCCCCAGTCCCAAGGACAGGCTCCGGGCGTTCCCGCACGAGTTTTCCGGCGGCATGCGCCAGCGCGTGATGATCGCGATCGCCATCGCCAACAACCCGCGGGTGCTGATCGCGGATGAGCCGACGACGGCGCTGGACGTCACCATCCAGGCCCAGGTGCTTGAGGTGCTTCATAAGGCGCAGGAAGAGACAGGCGCCGCCGTCGTGATGATCACCCACGACCTCGGTGTGGTGGCAGGCATCGCGGACGACATCATGGTCATGTACGCGGGCAAGCCCGTGGAAACCGGCCGGGTGGATGACATTTACTACAACCCCCGCATGCCCTACACCATGGGTTTGCTGGGCGCGGTCCCCCGGGTGGACGTTGCCGAGAAGACCTCACTGGTCCCCATCGAGGGCATCCCGCCCAACCTGATCTACACGCCCACCGGCTGCTCCTTCGCGCCGCGTTGTCCCCTGGTGGCGGACGCCTGCCTGACCGGCGAGCCGCCGCTGCTGCCGGCCGGCGGCCACCCGGGACACAACGCTGCCTGCATCAAGTCCGGCTCACTGGGCGGCGACGTCGATGTCCTGGAAATCTTCTCGGC
>NZ_QAIQ01000170.1 GCF_003061105.1 Arthrobacter sp. HMWF013 | reverse complement strand
GACTAGCACCGAAGCAACCGCCGCAGGCTCCAGCAGTGCAGGAATCTGGAATCTTCCCAACATCCTGACTATGGTGCGCATCGCCTTGGTGCCGTTCTTCGTCTGGTTCCTCCTGGCTGATGCTCCAGGGCTGAAGAGTGAATCCAGCCTCTGGCGCTGGGCCGCGGTGGTGGCGTTCGCCGTCGCGATCTACACGGACAAGCTCGACGGCGACATCGCCAGGAGCCGCGGACTCATCACTAATTTCGGCAAAATCGCCGACCCGATTGCGGACAAGCTCCTGATCGGCTCCGCACTCGTGATGCTCTCCATCCTCAACGAGCTGCCGTGGTGGGTCACCATTCTGATCCTCGTCAGGGAGTGGGGGATCACCGCCCTCCGCTTCTTTGTCATCCGGTACGGTGTAATCCCGGCGTCGCGGGGCGGCAAACTCAAGACGGTCGTCCAGACTGCCGCGATCTTCCTGTACCTCCTCCCACTGGCAGCGCTTGCGCCCTGGTTGGTATGGGTAGCCTTCGCGGTCATGATGGTGGCGGTGCTGATCACGGTGTGGACCGGCGTCGAGTACGTTGTCGAGGCCCTCCGGCTCCGTGCGCGCGGCAAGAAAGCCCAAAAAAAGACCAGCTAACCAGGGAGTTGACGTGACTAATCTTCACCACCTCGCGGAAGAGGCCGTCAAAACGGCTCTGGAGGCCGGCCGGACCGTAGCCACAGCGGAGTCGCTCACAGCGGGCATGGTGGCTGCCGTTCTGGCAGACACTGCCGGAGCGTCCGGCATGTTGCAGGGCGGCGTCGTGGCCTACCAGAACACGGTCAAGTCAGGGGTACTGAAGGTGTCACGGGAACTTCTCGACGCCGTCGGCTCGGTTGACGGGGACGTCGCCGCAGCCATGGCGGACGGAGCCCGGACAGTGCTTGGCGCTGACATCGGGATCGCCACTACGGGAGTGGCGGGCCCGGAGGAACATGACGGCAAACCGGTCGGAACGGTGTTTATCGGCATTGCCACCGCGGGCGGCACAACCTACGCCGAGTACGGTTTTTCAGGAAACCGGGCAGAGATCCGCGGCCAGGCCTGCGGGGCCGCATTGGAAAGTCTGCTCGCAGCCCTGTCATCCTGAGGTTACCGGGCGTAAAGTTGCCGGGAACAAATCCCGGTATCCATTAGTTATTACATTGTGTCGCTTCCGGACTCCGGAGGCGCCTAGGATGATTAAACCACCACGGTTCGCTCCACGGCGGACCGCACTTATGAGGGAGCAAGGCGATACAGATGGTAAAGCAGCCCGTATCCGTAAACGGCGTTGTCCGCTGGAAGGATGTGGGCCTCGCCGATCAGGCTAAGAGCGAACAGAAGGAGCGCAAGATGGTTGTACTTCGTCACGAAATCGGTGATGTCCTGCGCGATGTCCGCCAGCGCCAGGGACGTACGCTCCGCGAAGTTTCGCACAGTGCCCGGGTTTCCCTGGGTTACCTCAGCGAAGTGGAGCGCGGCCAGAAGGAAGCCTCGTCAGAGCTCCTTTCATCAATCTGCTCCGCCTTGGACGTGCCGCTCTCCAGCATGCTCCGCGAAGTCAGCGACCGCGTTGCCGTCGCCGAGGGCGTAGCCGTTCCGGACACCGTTCCCCAGGAATTCTCACAGCGTTACGGCCGCGATCTTGAACGCGACCTGAACGCTGAACTCAACAGCGAACTCTCCACGGGTCTGCTTTCCGGCGCACGCTAGGCCGCCGGCAGCACCCCAACGCAACTAAAACGACAAAGCCTCCGGCCTTAAGGCCGGAGGCTTTGCCGTGTTGGCGCCACCCTTCGGGGCCGCCTCAGGCCGGAGTGTCCTTCGCAAAACCGTCGCGCTCATAAATCGTATTGAGCTTGGCCACATATTCGGCGAGCGTCTGCAGCTCCCCGACCGGCCATTCGCCGAGCCGCTCGCGGAAAACCTGGCGCCGCGCATCCTGGACCTGGTGCATCTTTTCCTCGCCCTTCGCAGTCAGCCGGATCGCCTGCGCCCTGCCGTCCAGGGGATCTGCTTCCTTCGAAACCAGGCCGAGGCTCTCCAGGAAGGCGATCTGGCGGCTCACGGACGGCTTGCCCACGCCGATGTTCAGGGCAAGATCAGTGAGGCGGATGGGGCCTTCCCGCCGGATGACAGTCAGCAATCCATACGCTGCCGGTTCCATATCGGGGTGGACCTGGCGGGAAAGCTGTTGTGACACGGAACGCGCACGGCGCCAGAGGAGGCTGATCTGGTGTTCCACGTTGTTCAGGGCTGCGTCCAGCGTGTCCTCTCCCGGGTCACTCTCCGCAGGAACTGGCTCCGCAGTACCGGACTCCGCGGGACCGGGCGACGGGGTTGTTTCAGCCATGTTGCTCATGGCAACAATTCTAGGCGCCGGGATCATGAGAGACTCTATTGGTGCGGATCAGTGACTATTGGCGGCTTATGGACGACGAATTTGGAGCCGGGTACTCGCGGGTCCTGAGCAGTACCCTGGTCCTGGCCGGAGTGGGCGGGCGCACCGCTGACCAGGCCCTCGCGGCCGGTGTGAGCCCCCGCCAGGTATGGCTGGCAGTCTGCGACATCCAGGATGTGCCGCCGGAGCGCCGGCTGGGCCGCGACGTCCAGCCGCGCCGCGACTGATCTCCAGGCAACAACGCTGACCGGCGCCTCAGGGCAGGCAAAGAGGTGCTCTTTCCACTGACACGCCGCCGGCGTTGTTCGAATATCTGTTCGGGTATAGCTATGCTTTTCGTAGTGGGTTATCCACATAGGCAATGTCATCCGGCCTGATTGTCAGTGGGTGCCATTAGCGTCAGAGATGACCAATAAACGGCCGCTCAGGCCACTCCAAAGCGAGAAAGCATTAGAGGTGTGAACCATGGCGGCAGCCCCGGATCGTGAAAAAGCGTTGGAAGCAGCGCTGGCCCAGATTGACAAGCAGTTCGGCAAGGGCTCCGTCATGCGGCTGGGTGACGAGGTGCGCGCCCCTATCGAGGTAATCCCCACCGGATCGATCGCACTGGACGTCGCCTTGGGAATTGGCGGCCTGCCCCGCGGCCGTGTCGTGGAGATCTACGGCCCGGAATCTTCAGGTAAGACCACTGTTGCGCTCCACGCCGTGGCCAACGCCCAGCGCCTCGGCGGCATCGCTGCCTTCATTGACGCCGAGCACGCCCTGGACCCGGAGTATGCCGCCAAGCTTGGCGTGGACACTGACGCACTCCTGGTCTCGCAGCCGGACACCGGCGAGCAGGCCCTGGAAATCATGGACATGCTGATCGGCTCCGGCTCGCTGGACGTCATCGTCATAGACTCCGTCGCGGCCCTCGTTCCGCGCGCCGAAATCGAAGGCGACATGGGCGACAGCCACGTGGGTCTTCAAGCCCGCCTGATGAGCCAGGCGCTGCGTAAGATCACCGGCCGCCTGAGCCAGACCAAGACCACCGCCATCTTCATTAACCAGCTCCGTGAAAAGATCGGCGTGTTCTTCGGCTCCCCGGAGACCACCACCGGTGGTAAGGCGCTGAAGTTCTACGCGTCCATCCGCATCGATGTCCGCCGGATCCAGACGCTGAAGGAAGGCGCGGATTCCGTCGGTAACCGCACCAAGGCCAAGATCGTCAAGAACAAGATGGCCCCGCCCTTCAAGATTGCCGAATTCGACATCATCTACGGCTTGGGCATCTCCCGTGAGGGCGGCATCATCGACATGGGCGTTGAGCACGGCATCATCAAAAAGTCCGGTTCATGGTTTACCTACGACGGCGACCAGCTGGGCCAGGGCATGGAGAACTCCCGCAGGTTCCTGCGCGACAACCCCGAGCTCGCAACGGAACTTGAGCGTCTTATCAAGGAGAAGCTCGGCGTCGGGGTCAAACCTGCAGCTGACGAGTCCAAGGACACACCCAAGCTGAAGGCCGTTGACGGCTTCTAAGGGGTCTGTGGATTCAATGGAGGAGCGGGAGCCGGGGCCGGAACGCAGACGCCGCCGAAGCGGCGGGCACAAGAGTTTCGGGCAGGCCGGGCACCGGGGGTTCAGGGCAGGACGGGCCCACTCCTGACTCGTCCCTCGCTGCGGACCCGGAACCGGACCCCGCCTCCGTTGCCCGCGCTATTGTTCTGCGGCAGCTGACCAGCTCGGCCAAAAGCCGGCTGCAGCTGTCGCGGAAGCTGGCGGAGCGTAACATTCCCGAGGATGTGGCTGAGGCCGTCTTGGACCGGTTCCAGGAGGTCCGCCTCATTGACGATGCCGAGTTTGCGGACATGTGGGTGCGCAGCCGCTCCCAGTCACGGAAGCTGGCCAAGGGAGCCCTGCGCCGGGAGCTGTCGGATAAGGGTATCGATCCGGAGACAGCCGCCTCCGCACTGGAACAGCTCTCCGACGAGGACGAGGAAGAGGCCGCACGCCGCCTCGTGGAACGGAAACTCCGGTCCGGAAGTGACCTGTCCGACCGGGCGGAGCGGGACAAAATCACCCGGCGCCTGGCCTCCATGCTTGCGCGGAAGGGATACCAGCCGTCGCAGGCATTCAGGGTGGTTGGCGAGGTCATCGACGCGCAGGTCGAGCAGGAATCGGACCAGAGCGCGGATAGCTAGGCGCGCGGTAATCGCTGTCCCACGGCAGATCGGCAGCGCCCCGCCAACCCGGTACCCTTAACAGGTGAGTTTGACCATTCCTTCCCCCGCATCCGGTACCGTTCCTTCTTCAGATTCTGCTGTGCCGCAGCCGCGCACCTACCAGGTGCGAACCTTCGGCTGCCAGATGAACGTGCATGACTCGGAGCGGATGGCAGGCATGCTGGAGGACGCCGGCTACGTGCCGGCTGACGGTGAGCAGGCCGACGTCGTGGTTTTCAACACCTGCGCGGTCCGCGAAAATGCCGACAACAAGCTCTACGGAAACCTGGGCATGCT
>NZ_QAIQ01000169.1 GCF_003061105.1 Arthrobacter sp. HMWF013 | reverse complement strand
CTGAATAAGCAGTATGCCAATCAATTGAGCCAAAGGCACAGCCGTGACGTCCGCCACCCTAATGTCTGTAGCACGCGTCACGCCGTTGTGGCGCTGTTCACAAGAAGGAGCCGGCCGTGCTGGTATTACTTGGATTCGCAATGATCGCGGTATTCATGGTGCTGATCATGACGAAGAAGTTGACGCCAGTGCTGGCGCTGATCATCGTCCCCACCGTTTTTGGCCTCTTTGCAGGTGCAGGACTTGGCATCGGGGACATGGTCCTGGAATCGATGAAGTCCATGACCTCCACCGCGGCCCTGCTGATGTTCGCCATCATCTACTTCGGCCTGATGATCGACGTCGGGCTGTTCGACCCCCTGGTGAAATTCATCCTCCGCAAACTCGGCAATGACCCCGCCAAAGTGGTCCTGGGCACCGCAATCCTCGCGGCCGCTGTCTCCCTGGACGGCGACGGTTCCACCACCTTCATCCTGACCACGGCGGCGATGCTGCCGGTCTACCTGCGGCTCAAGATGAGCCCGGTGGTCCTCACCTGTGTGGCCGGCCTGGCCAACGGCACCATGAACATCCTGCCGTGGGGCGGCCCCACCGCCCGCGCCGCGACGGCCCTGAACCTCGACGTCAATGACGTTTTTGTCCCCATGATCCCGTCCCTCATCGCCGGACTCGTTGTGGTCTTCGCCTTCGCCTGGCTGCTGGGTATGCAGGAGCGCAACCGCCTCCGCGCCACCCAACCGGAAATCTGGGGCGTGCCGGATACCGCTGAAAAGTTCGACGGCGGCACTGAAGCAGGCGCCGGCGGCGCCTCCGCTGGTGGTGCCGCGGGCGGTACCGCCCGCACGGGTTCCGGTGCCCCGGTTACCGGTGCTCCCGCCGTCGGCGGTTCTTCGGTTGCAGTGCTTGAGCGCACCGAAACTCTGGTGGATGACAAAGACACCGCCATGGCTGACACAGCCCTTGACCCCAACCGCTCCACGCTGCGCCCCAAGCTCATCTGGTTCAACCTGGGCCTGACCATCGCGGTCATGGTCATGCTGGTGGCCGACCTCGTTCCCCTGCCGTTCGTCTTTATGGTGGGCTCCGCCATCGCTCTGGTGGTCAACTTCCCGAACGTCAAGGAACAGGGTGCGCAGCTGATCGCCCACGCACCGTCCATCGTGGCCGTGGTCAGCATGGTCATGGCAGCGGCCGTCCTGACCGGCGTCCTGACAGGCACGGGCATGGTGGAAGCGATGTCCGCCTGGCTGGTCCAGATCATCCCCACGAGCATGGGCCCGTTCATGGCCGTCATCACCGGCGTCCTCAGCATCCCCATGACGTTCTTCATGAGCAACGATGCCTTCTACTTCGGGGTCCTGCCCGTGCTGAGCGAGACCGCCGGGCACTACGGAATCAGTGCTGCGGAAATGGCCCGCGCATCGATCACCGGCCAGCCGTTCCACCTGCAGAGCCCGCTGGTGCCGGCCATCCTGCTGCTCGTCTCACTGGCCAAGGTTGACCTGGGCGATCACCACAAGAAGGTCCTTTGGCGCACCGCTGTGGTCTCCCTCGTCATGCTCGGCGTGGGCATGCTGACCGGAGCCATCGGAATCGGTTAGTCTTATGCTGCCTGTGGCCGGCCCCCGGGGCCGGGACCACGGCACCGAGGTGCCCGTCTGAAGCCCGCTGGGGGTCGTCAGACGGGCACCGACGTTTCCCCACTAGACTGGTTCGGAAAACAATTCAAACTTTGCAGGGGAGATCCATGGCTGCGATCAACCGTGACGACGTCGCGCACCTCGCGCGGCTCGCTCACATCGAGATGAGTGCCGAAGAGCTGGACAGGATGGCCGGCGAACTCGCCGTCATCGTTGATTCAGTCAAATCAGTCAGTGAAGCCGCCGGCGACGACGTCCCGGCCACCTCCCATCCGATCCCGCTGAGCAATGTGTTCCGCGAGGACGTCGTGGGCCACACCTTCACGGCTGAGCAGGCACTCTCGGGAGCACCGGACTCGGATGACAACCGGTTCAAGGTCCCCGCAATCCTGGATGAGGCATAGAACATGACTGAACAGAACCAGAACGGGTCCATCAGCGCCGAGCGCCTGATCCGTTCCTCCGCCGCCCAGCTGGCCGGCCTGCTGGCATCCGGCCAGGTCACCTCCGTCGAGGTCACCCAGGCCTGCCTTGACCGGATCGCAGCCGTTGACGGCGGCGAACGCGGCGTCAACGCCTTCCTGCACGTCAACACCGAGGAAGCGCTCGCCGTTGCCGCCGAGGTGGATGCCATCCGCGCAGCCGGTGGCGCCGCAGCGGCGGAACTCCACGAACTCGCCGGCGTGCCTATCGCCGTCAAGGACCTGATCGTCACCATCGGCCAGCCCACCACGGCCGGCTCGAAGATCCTCGAGGGCTGGCACAGCCCGTACGACGCCACAGTGGTCAAGCGGCTCCGCGCCGCCAAAATGCCCATCCTGGGCAAGACCAACCTGGACGAGTTTGCCATGGGGTCCTCCACCGAGCACTCTGCCTACGGGCCCACCCGCAACCCGTGGGACCTGGACCGGATCCCCGGCGGCTCCGGCGGCGGTTCCGCTGCCGCCGTCGCAGCGTTCGAGGCACCGCTGGCCCTGGGAACGGACACCGGCGGCTCCATCCGCCAGCCCGGCGCCGTCACCGGAACCGTGGGCGTCAAGCCCACCTACGGTGGCGTTTCCCGTTACGGCGCGATCGCCATGGCCTCCTCGCTGGACCAGATCGGACCCGTTTCACGGACCGTCCTGGACTCCGCCCTCCTGCACCAGGTCATCGGCGGGCAC
>NZ_QAIQ01000168.1 GCF_003061105.1 Arthrobacter sp. HMWF013 | reverse complement strand
AGTGACCCCGCGTTGGAGTCGCGTTGGAGTTGATGGCGGATTGGTGGCCGGAGTAGTAGTTATACTTGTATAAGTATTACTACTTCAAGAAGGTTGGAAACGCGTGGCGACACAGTTGGCGAGTGCGGACTCGAAACAGGAGATATCGACAAATGGCCGGTGGTGGGCACTGGTCTTCCTCGCCCTGGCGCAGTTCATGGTGGTCCTTGACGGCACCATCGTGAACCTGGCGCTGCCCCGCCTGCAGGTCGAAATGGGCATCAGCGACTCTACCCGGTCCTGGGTTGTCACGGCCTACGCCCTGACGTTCGGCGCCTTCCTATTGCTCGGCGGACGGATCGCGGATTTCTGGGGCCGCAAGCGCACCTTCATCGTCGCGGCCGCAGGCTTCGCGGTGGCATCGCTGATCGGCGGGATTGCGCAGGAATCCTGGGAACTGACCGGCGCACGTGCCCTCCAAGGTCTGTTCGCGGCACTCCTTGCTCCGGCCGCCCTGGCACTGCTGACTGTTTCGTTCCCCGGCGGTAAGGACCGCGGCACGGCCTTCGCGATCTTCGGCTCCATCAGCGGCGTGGGTGCTGCGGCCGGCGTCCTGCTGGGCGGTTTCCTCACCGACTACGTGTCCTGGCGCTGGTGCTTCTTTGTGAACGTCCCCATCGCGGTCATTGCCCTGATCGGAGTGCTGGCCAAGGTGCGCGAAAGCAAGGCTGAAGGACCCTCCACATACGATTGGCCCGGCGTCGTACTTGCGGCCCTTGGCCTGGGCTCGCTGGTGTACGGCTTCACAAACGCTGAGCACGGCTGGGGTGCACCGGAGGCGTGGGGCTTCATCGCCGCCGGCATGGTGATGATGGTGCTGTTCGTCGCGGTCGAAAAGAAGGTCAAGCACCCGCTCCTTCCGCTGCGTGTGGCCACCGAGCGCAACCGTGCAGCCGCGTTCCTGGCGTCATTCCTGGCCGGCGCGGTGCTGATCGGCGGCATCCTCTTCATCAACTACTACATCCAGATTGTGCTCGGCTTCGCCCCGTTCATCGCCGGCCTGGCCTCGCTGCCCATGACGGTGGTCCTGATCGTGACCGCGGCTGTGGTGGCCAAGAACCTGCCGAAGCTGGGTGCCAAAATCCCCACCGCCGTCGGGCCGGTCTTCATGGCAGCTGCCATGCTCTGGCTGACCCAGGTCAGTGCTGACGGCAGCTACGCCGTGAACATGCTGCCCGCGCTCATCCTGATGGGCATCGGCCTCGGCATGGTGTTTGTGCCCATGCAGAACCTGGCGCTGTTCGGCGTTGACGAGCACGACGCCGGCGTGGCCAGTGCGCTGGTGAACGCAACACAGCAGATCGGCGGCTCCCTGGGCATTGCCCTCTTCAGCACCATTGCGGCAGCGGCCACTGCTGCCGCCGGCGGAAGCAACATGGCGGCGCTTTCCACCGGGTACTCATCGGTGTTCCTGTGGGCGGCCGGCGTGGCCATCCTGATCACGCCCGTGGCGCTCCTGCTGATCACCATCACCCGGAAAACGTTCAGCGGCAGCGACGAGCACCAGCCCATCCACTTGGGCTGATCTGTCCGCGTAGTACCCCCCACCATGCAGAAAGACGCCGACGGCGGGACCTCCCGCCGTCGGCGTCTTGCGTGAAATTCCGGGGCTGCCCGGTGTCAGTGCGTCAGGTCCTTACCCTTCGTTTCAGGGATGGTGAAGACAAACGCGATGCTGATGAGGAGCAGGAGCACGGCGTAGACGTTGAACAGGTTGGCCTGTCCGATCGAGCCGAGCCATGCCTGCAGGTAGGGTGCCGTGCCGCCGAAGGCCGCGACGCAGATGGAGTAGGGGATGCCGACGCCGACGGTGCGGATCTTGGTCGGGAACAGTTCGGCGTAGACGGCCGGGACGATCGCGGCGCTTCCGGCGATGAAGAACAGCATCACGGACATGGTGACCGCGAGCTGCCAGGGGGAATCCTTCAGCAGCCAGGTCATGGGGAAGTGGAACAGCGCTGCACCGGCGGCACTCATGATCATGACGGGCTTGCGGCCGATCCGGTCCGAGAGCCGGCCCCAGAACGGCAGCGCCGCGATGAACAGCACGTTGGCGATGACGCTGGCCCAGAGGGCTTCGCCGCGGTCCATCTTCAGCACTGAGGCGGCGTAGCTTGGTGTCACAACACCCCAGATGTAGTAGCTCACCGTCAGGCCGACGGTGAGGCCGATCACCTGCAGGGCCTGCTTGCGGTGCTTGTAGATCTGCGGCCACAGCGGATCGTGCTTTTCCTTGGGGGATTCAGCCTCGAACGCGGCCGTCTCCTTCATCCGTGCCCGCATAAAGAGCGCGTAGAGTCCCATCGCCCCGCCGATCAGGAACGGAATGCGCCAGCCCCAGGCGTTCATGTCAGTCTTGCTCAGAACGTTGGACAGGACGGCGCCGAGCATGGTTCCTGCCAGGATGCCGACGGTGCCGGAGGTGTAGATGAGCGTGGCCCAGAAGCCGCGTTTTTCCTTGGGCGCCATTTCGGAGAGGTAGGTCTGCGACGACGGCAGCTCACCGCCGTGGGCGAGGCCCTGGATCAGGCGGGCCACCAGCAGCAGGACCGAGGCAAAGGCTCCGACCGCTTCGAAGGTGGGGGCGATGCCGATCAGCAGGCTGCCCAGCGCGGCAAGCCCCACAGCGAAGGTCATGGAGGTCTTGCGGCCGATCCGGTCACCGATCCAGCCGAACACGAAGCCGCCGAACGGGCGGGCCACGAAGCCGACGGCGAAGATGGCCAGGGTGGCCAGGAACGCCGACGCCGGGTCCTCCTTGCTGAACAGGGCGCTGGCGATGAAGGGCGAGAACGTCGCGTAGATGGCCCAGTCGTACCATTCAACGGCGTTGCCGATCCCGGTGCCGATCAGGGTGCGCATGTGGGACTTGTGGACCTGGACGTCGGCTGGGACGCCTGCTGTTGTGGTCATGATGTTCTCCAAGGGGGAAGGGAAATCAGTGGGTGGCCGAGGCCAGGGCGGCGATGCGGGAGACGGCCAGCTCTGTGTAGAGCGCGGTTCCGTCGGACAGGACGCCGTCGTCGAACAGGGCGTACGGGGAGTGGTTGAAAGCAGTTGTGGTGTGGTCGGCGCCCGGGGCCACGGCGCTGAGGCCGATGAAGGTCCCGGGTACTTCCGCGAGCACCCTGGAAAAGTCCTCGGAGCCGCTGAGGGGAGTGGCCCAGCGGGAGAGGCGCGAGCTGCCAAAGAGTTCCTCGATGGTTTTCTCGGCGGTCCGTGTTTCGTCCTCGTCATTGATCGTGGCGGGATACTCGTGGCGGTAGTCGACATCGACCTCGAGGCCGTGTGCCGCGGCAATACCCTTCAGCAGCATGGGAACGGCAGTCATCATCTGTTCCCTCGCAGACTCTGAGAAGGTGCGGACGGTGGCTTCGATGCGTGCAGATTCCGGGATGATGTTGCGCTTGGTGCCGGCCTGGAGGACGCCCACGGTCAGGACTACCGGATCGAACACGTTGAACTGGCGGGTGATCATGACCTGCAGTGCAGTGACCATTTCTGCGGCCGCGGTCACAGGATCCTTGGCCACGTGCGGGGCGGAGCCGTGGCCGCCGGCGCCCAGGACAGTGACGGTGAGTGCATCCGATGCGCTGAGCATCACCCCTGATTTGGTGGCGAAACGGCCATGCGGCTCCAGGGCGGAAAACACGTGCATTCCGTAGGCGGCATCGGCCCGGCGTCCGGCCGCGTCCAGCACACCCTCGCGGATCATGTGGGATGCGCCGTCCCAGCCCTCCTCGCCCGGCTGGAACATCAGGACGACGTCGCCGGCCAGTTGGTCCCGGCGCTCGGCCAGGAGGGTGGCGGCTCCGGCCAGCATTGCGGTGTGGAGGTCGTGGCCACAGGCGTGCATGATGCCGTCGGTTTTTGATGCAAACACCGCACCGGTGCGCTCCTGGACGGGCAGCCCGTCCATGTCGGCGCGGAGGAGGACGGTTGGCTTGGTGACCGAAGCGTGCGGCGCGTTGCCGCGCAGGACCGCAGTGACCGACGTCGTGCTCTGCCCCAGGGTGATTTCGTACGGCAGGCCCTCGAGTGCCTTGAGGACCTTTTCCTGGGTCCGGGGCAGCTGGAGTCCGATCTCCGGGTCCTCGTGCAGCTCGTGGCGCAGCCGGACAATATCGTCCTGCAGTTCCCTGGCGTCGGCGGTGATTGACATCTGCTCTCCCTCTGGACCGTGGGTCCGTTGATGGTCTGGTGTCCATTGTGGGGTGACCTGATTCACAACTCTGGAAGGTACTGGAAAAAATCAAAAGTATGCTGGGAAACGCAGGAATCATTCATTCTCAGGAAGATCGGACCGAAGTGATGCTCAGCGAGGAGGACCTTGCCCTGATTAACGTCCTGCAGGTTGCGCCGCGGATCAGCTGGGCGGACGCGGCGGACGTGTTGGGGGTTCACGCCACCACGCTGGCGGCCCGCTGGGACAGGTTGAGGTCTGCAGGCGCGGCCTGGACCACGGCACATCTGATTGGCGACCCCAAACAGATGTGCCTGGCGCTGGTGGATGTGGACTGCGAGATGCGCCTACGCGCCGAGGTCACCGCCGAGCTGGCCGCCATCCCGGACGTGGTCACTGTTGAGGAGGCTGCCAGCAACAGGGACCTCATGCTGACTGTCATTTCGCCCACCCTGGAACAGTTCACGGATCACGTGCTTCCGCGGTTCAAGGAAATTCCCGGATTGCTGAAGTACCGGACATCGCTGGGAACCCGCCTGCATTCCGCCGGCCATACGTGGCGGCTCAACGCCTTGGACAACGCACAGCAGAACGCCTTGCGTGCTGTTGTTGGCCACGAGATCGCCGGTTCGGCAGGAGCCCGGACCGGATCGCCCCTGCCGCCGAGCCATCTGGACCTGATTCCGTTCCTGGCGCGCGATGGGCGGGCCAGTGCCGCTGACATTGCCCGGAGCCTGGGCCGCAGCCCGGCCACTGTCCAGCGGCAGCTGAACCGGGTGGTTTCCAGCGGCCTGCTGACATTCCGCTGTGACATTGCGCAGAACCTGTCCGGCTACCCGGTGAGCTGCCAGTGGTTCGCCAATGTGCCGCCGGGCCAGCATGAGGCCGCCGCCGCGGAGCTCCGCGGCCTGCGGACAGTCCGGCTGAATGCATCCACCAGCGGGAGGACAAATTTCGTGATCCTGATGTGGCTGAAATCGCTGGCCGATGTAATGACCGCTGAACTGGCCCTCCAGCAGCGCATTCCGGAGATCGAACTCGTGGAAAGCGCCGTGATCCTCAGCCGGGCCAAGCGGATGGGCTGGATGCTGAACCCTGATTCGACGGCCACCGGGGCGGTGGTGGTAGCGGACGCCGGGGTCCCGTCGCTGGCGCTCGGCTGAGCCCTCAGGGGCCTGATGGCGCCCCGTTGAAACCCGGAGTCCGGTTCTGAATACTGGAAGACAGACTCGATTCCACGAGCGGAGGCGGTATTTGGCGATGAGCGGGGCAGGCGACTTCAAGCGGCGCCTGGAGCGGGCAGCGGAACTCCGCTCCTACCGGGGAGCGGGGATCAGTGCCGAGGAAGAGGCGGAGCTCGATGCCGCGGAGGAAAACGAGCGTCAGAAGCGCAGGAAAGTGGACGACGCCAAGAGAGCCGAGTACCTGATCCGCGACGCCATGGCCCAGGGTAAATTCGACAACCTCAAGTACGCGGGCAAGCCCATCCCCGGCCTCGGGGAGGCCTTCGATCCCGACTGGTGGGTCAAAGGACTGATCCAACGGGAAAACATCAGCGGCCTGGGTCCACAAGCCATCCTGCTCCGTACTGAGGACGCCGAACTGGACGGCCGGCTCGACGCCCAGTTCACCGAGAAGCAGGTGCGCGACATCCTGACGGACTTCAATGCCCGCGTGATCGACGCCCGCCGCCAGCTCCAGGGCGGCCCGCCGGTGATCACCAAGACCCGCGACGTCGAGGCGGAAGTGGCGCGGTGGCATGAACGCCGTGCCGCTCGGGGGAAGGCCCAGGCGCCGGAGCCGGAACCGGAGGTCAGCCGGTGCTGGTGGCAGCGGCTGTGGCGCGGCACCACCTAGGCGCGGCACCACTGAGGCGTGGCACTGCCACGGCGGGTGGGCCACTTAGGTGCGCGGC
>NZ_QAIQ01000167.1 GCF_003061105.1 Arthrobacter sp. HMWF013 | reverse complement strand
TGAACGAACCGGAGGAACACCTCAGCGTTCGCGACCTTGTCACCGAGGACCTCGCCCTGATCCCCCGCCGTTACCGTGGGGCGCTGCTCAGCAAGCCCTGGCTGAAAGTCAACAGGTTCGAGGACATCGCGGATCTGTGGACCGAACAGCTGCCGCCGGACCGCCGGGTGGAGCTCCTGACCGCGCTCGCCCTGGCCAACCCGCACACAGATTTGCTCGTGGTGGACTCCCCGGACCGCCACAGCGCCCACGCGGCGGATTGGCTCCCGAGACTTGAAGAGCTGGCGTACGACGGCGGCCGGCCGCTCGCCGTCGTCGTCACCGTTACTGCCCTCCCGGCAGGGTGGAAGGGACCGGCGGCAGTCATCGGCAACTCCATCCGCCACCCCGGGGGCGTTCCGGCCAGGTCGCTCGACAACGACCTCCGACTCGAAACCGAGGATGCCAAGTGACTGTTCTGCGGCTTGCCCGTTCCGAACTCAAGAGGATGACCGGCGGGCTGCTGCCTAAGCTGACCATCCTGGCGCTCATCATGGTGCCGCTCCTCTATGGAGCCGTGTACCTGTACGCCAACTGGAATCCTTATGGGAACCTGAACCAGATCGACGCTGCCCTGGTGGTGGAAGACACCGGCGCCACGTCCGGCGACGGCACAGAACTGCAGGCGGGCCGGAAGGTGGCGGACGGGCTGGTGGACGGCAACGTCTTCAACTGGACGCCGGTAGGCACAGCAGCGGAGGCGGATCAGGGAGTCAGCAGCGGCAAGTACGCCTTCGCACTGAAGATCCCGCAGGACTTCTCCACCAATCTGGTCTCACCAGGCAGCTTCGATTCGGCCAGCCAGGCCATGCTGAACGTCACCACCAACGATGCCAACAACTACCTGCTGAGCACCATCGTGGACAAGCTGACCACTGCCGTCCACAGCACCGTTGCCAAGGAGGTGGGCGAAGAGACCGCCAACCAGTTGCTCACCGGTTACGGCACCATCCACGCCCAGATGCTCGAGGCGGCCGGAGGCGCGGGGCAGCTTGCCGACGGCGTTGCTTCCCTCCGTGACGGCACCATCGCCCTGCACGCGGGCACCAGCGAACTGCAGGCGGGGGCGGGGGAACTCTACGCCGGGCAGCTGAAACTCCGGGATGGCGCAAACCAGCTGACCGACGGCGCCGGACAGCTCAGCAGCGGGCTCTCCGTGCTCAAGGACAGGACGGCCACGCTGCCGACGGATTCCCGGACGCTCGCCAACGGCGCCGCTCAGGTGGCCGCCGGAAACGCCCTGCTGAACACCAGGATCCAGGGCGTTCTCACCCAGCTTGATGCCGCCGACCAGGGACTCCGGACCCGGGTCAGCGAATCGAACGCACGCCTGGTGGCCGAGCAGGTCATCACCCAGGCGCAGGCCGACAGAATCCTGGCCGACTTTGACGCCGCAGCCGCCTCCGGCCCGGTTGCCGCAGCGAAAACGGCCATCCAGGCCGACGCTGCGCAGATCCAGCATCTCGCGGACGGCTCCGAAGCAGTGAGCGTGGGCGCGGCCCAGCTCGCTGCGGCAACCCCCGCCCTCAGGGATGCTGTTGGCCAGGCCTCCGCAGGCGCCGACCAGCTCCATACCGGCGCAGCCACCCTGGCCACCGGACAGCAGGCGGCCCTCGACGGCGCCGGGCGCCTGGCTGACGGAGCGGGGACGCTCGACGCCGGCGCGGGGCAGGTTGAGG
>NZ_QAIQ01000166.1 GCF_003061105.1 Arthrobacter sp. HMWF013 | reverse complement strand
GCACCACGCCGCTCGACACTCCGGAGGCGGCCATACCCATGACCAGGGACAGGTTGCTGACCAGGCCGTCGTTGGCGCCGAACACGGCGGCGCGGAAGGTGCCGGCAAGCCGGTTCCGGCCACGGGTGGCCAGGCCGCGGACCACTTCTTCGTGAATCTGTTCGTCTGCTGCCATTGCATCAGTGGCGTTGGGGTCCCGGGAGTAGGGGGAGCGGCCCTCGGCGCGCTGCGCCAGGGCAAGGACGAACACCGAACCGAAGTGCCGGGCAAGGAAGCCCAGCAGTTGGCTGCGCAGCGATGCAGGACGGGATTTCTGGGCGTTGTCGCCCAGGAGCTTCAGCCAATGGGCTTCGTGGCGGCCTTCAGCTTCAGCGAGGGCCAGGAGGATGTCCCGCTCTTCGCCGACCCTGTTCTGCGCCAGATCGCGGTACACGGCGGCCTCGGCGCGTTCGTCCGCGAGGTACTGGCGCCACCGGCGGATGTCGGCTGCAGTGGGCTGCGGTGCAGATGGTCTGGTCTCCGCGGAGGGGTGGGCGCGGTTGGCTTTGGCGTGCTGAGTCACGAAGGCTCCTGTGCTTGATAGGGCATGGTTCGGCCCCATTGCATTGCCTAGCCTACCGCGGAAATCCGCGGATTTTCAGCTGGCAAACCTCACTGACAAGTTTCGGCTTCCCTTAAAATCACGTCCTCTGGCGGGTCCGCCGCGGAGGGCCGTCCGGCCCTTGACCCCACATTCCTGTGGTGCTGTTATGAAGGTGTGGGCGCCCGCCACCGCCCGGACGCAGGAGCATGTCACAGGCGAATAATCGGAGGTTGGACTATGAACACCACCGGAGAGCACCCGGACCTGCCGCACCTCGAATCAGTTGAAGCGGACCCCGCCTACGACTATGCCGAGGATATTCCGGTTGACGAGGACGATTGGGACGCAGAGGACGAATTCCTGGATGCCGAAGAGGTTATCGTTCCGACGCCGCCGGTCAAGGTCGACGCCGAGGAGCGGCTGGTTCCGCTGGATGAGGACGAATTCCGGGACATTGAATAGGCGCGGAACCGGATGGCAGGTCCGGTGACGCACGTCAGGCAGAACGCACGACGGCGGCACCCTGGTTCGCTGAAAAGCGAACCGGGGTGCCGCCGTCGTACTTCCTGCTGGTTACTGCCTGTTCCGCGCTATGGCGCGGGAACTGCTACCGGTACTTCCTCGTTGTCCTTGCCGGCGACGCGCCGGACCCAGTTGCGCATGACGTGGGGATCCGTGGGTTTGGTCAGCAGGGAGACCGCCACGTAAACCACGGCCGAACTGATCAGGCCGAAGTAGATCGGTTCGTTGGCGAAGACGCCGTCCAGCGGGACCTCCGCGTTGATCTCCAGCACAATCATGGTGCCGATCGTGACCACTGAACCCACGGCCATGGAGGCCGCAGCGGCGAGGCCGGTTCCGCGTTTCCAGACCAGACCACCCAGAATTGCCACGAGCAGGCCTCCCACCAGGATGTCGTAGGCAATGGTGAGGGCGGCTACAACGTCCTTGGTGATGATGGCGATCAGGATGGCCACGATACCGAGTCCCAGGACCCACATGCGGTTGGCCTTGACGTCATGCTCGGGGTTGTCGGTGTCCCCGGTGTTGATGTCCTTGCCGAACCAGCTGGCGACGAATGGCAGGACATCGGCGCGCGCCACGGTTGCCGCGGCGATCAGGGCGCCGGAAGCGGTGGACATCATGGCTGCCACGGCTGCGGCGAGGACCAGCCCGCCGATGCCGATCGGGAGCAGGTTCTGGGCAACCTCGGCGTAGACGACGTCCTTGCCGCCGGTGGCGACGTCGATGTCAGGCAGGGCGACTTTGGCACCCAGGCCGATCAGTGCCCCGGCCACACCGTACAGGATGCAGTAGACGCCGGCAGTGGCGCCGCCCCAGCGTGCCACACCCGCGGTTTTGGCGGTGAACACGCGCTGCCAGATGTCCTGGCCGATCAGGAGGCCAAGGGTGTAGACCACAAAGTACGTGATGATGGTCTGCACGCCGATGCCGTCCAGCTGGAAGAAGCTTTCGTCCACGCGGCTGCGGATACCGTCCAGCCCACCGGCTGCGTTGAGGGTGAAGGGGAGCATCAGGAGGAAGATGCCTACCGTTTTGATGACGAACTGCACCTGGTCGGCCAGGGTGATGGACCACATTCCGCCGATGGTGGAGTAGACCAGGACGATGGCTCCGCCGATGGCGATGGCGAGCCAGCGCTCCCAGCCGAAGAGGACCACGAAGATGGTGGCGTAGGCGCCGGTTGAGGTGGCGCAGAGCATCAGGGTGTAGGCGAGCATGACGATGCCGGAGGTCTGCGTCGCCTTGCTGCCGTAGCGGAGGGTGAGCATCTGGGAGACCGTGTAGATCTTCAGCCGCTGGATGGTGCCCGCGAAGAGAAGGCTCAGCAGCAGCACGCCGGCACCGATGGCAACCACAAGCCACATGCCGGAGATGCCGAACTTGTAGCCGAGCCCGACGCCGCCCACTGTGGAGGCTCCGCCGAGGACCACGGCAGCCATGGTGCCTGTGTAGAGGAAGGGACCGAGGCGACGGCCGGCCACGAGGAAGTCGCTGTTGTTCCGGGTACGGGACTTGCCCCACCAGCCAAAGGCCAGCATTGCAATGAGATACACCACCACGATGGCGATGTTGACGAAGTTAGGGTCCATGTTGGGGGCTCCTGGAGCTGAGGTGCAGCGTGCATAAACCGGCGGTGGATGCTCTGAGGGAGCCGGTATTCTGCTGCTCTTGCGGAGTGAAAGGGGAACAAGAAGCTAATAATTGCCTTATAGGCAACACTTGTTGTCCAAAAGCATATTCTGTGACCGGCGTAACAGTCAACGCCGTGACGCCACATGCTGGTGTGCGACGTCTCCGGCCGCGTTGCGGGGGCTGGTGGCCATTAGTATTGCTCCAAAGATGGGGCCGGACCACCGGCCATGAAAGGTTCGCATATGAAGGCACTGCCAGTTGAGCCGAGCAACACCCCGGTTGCCATCGGTTCCCGGATCCGTGCCGCCCGGCAGTCCCAGCGGCTGACCATCGAGCAGGTGGCCGACGCCACCGGCCTCACCAAGGGATTCCTCAGCCGCGTGGAGCGGGATCTCACCTCACCGTCGGTTGCCTCGTTGGTGACCCTGTGCCAGGTGCTGTCCATCTCCATCGGTGACCTTTTTATGGCCCCGGAAACCCACCTGACCAAGAATGGCGCCGGGCCCCGGATCTCCCTCGGCGGCGAAGGGATTGTGGAGCGCCTGCTGACGGCGCGGTCCGAACGGCGTGTCCAGATCATCCAGGCAGTCATTGAGCCCCGTGGACGCGGAGAGTCGGAACTGTATGCCGTGGACTGCGATGTTGACGTGCTCCACGTGACCAAGGGGCAGATCCGCCTGATCCTCACCAACGAGGAATATGAACTCAGTACCGGCGATACCGTGACGTTCCCCGGCCGCGAACCGCATACCTGGGTCAACCCCACCGACGAGCCGGTTGAAGTGCTCTGGGTTTTGGTGCCGGCCGCCAGCCGGTAGGGTGCCGGGCCCGGGGCCCCTGGCTCGTTGTAAACATTTGGTGCACGTGACGAAACTTTTGCGTATGATGGG
>NZ_QAIQ01000165.1 GCF_003061105.1 Arthrobacter sp. HMWF013 | reverse complement strand
TTTGAAGCCATGACTCCAAGCCCCAAACCTGTCATGGCCCGCGCCCCCGGCATCTCCCAGGAGATCGAGGACGCTGCCTGGTTTGTGCTCGGACCGGGGCTGCAGGGCAGGCCGTCTGCGCTGGACGGCAAGACCCTGACCTGGACGGCGGACGCTGCCGCGGAGCTGCTGGAACGCCTGGAGAAGGGTGTCCCCGACGCCAAGGCGCCCATGATGACCAACCTCCGGCAGAACCTCGAAGAGGCCTCCCGGGAGGCCAAACAGCTTGCCGTCGAGCTGCTCTTCCTGCAGTCGCTGCCGCTGGCCCACGAGGTCAAATCGCTCAAGGTCAAGCGCGCCCGCGTCGCTGAGGCAGCATCCTGGCTGGAGCCGCCGCTGGAGCTGCCCGAGGAACTCTACAAAGACATGACGGACCACGGCGTGATCAGGGACCGGACGGCCGAGTTCAACTGGACCATCTGGGACCACCTCAAGTGGCTGTGCCGGTTCGTCCAGCACGTGGACCAGCAGTCACCTTCCACCATCGCCAAAGCCCTGAAGGACCCGCAGAAATTCCACCAGCTCGCTGCAGCCACCCCGGGGGACCAGCCCGCCATCCGCCGCAGCATCGAATACCTGGCCTGGCCCAGCTTCTTTGAACCGGTGGTGGCGGACGTGGAGCGCCAGGAGATCAGGGACGCTTTCGCCTCCCTGGTGGGCGGCGCCAAGAGCGACACCGACGAGGACATCACCGCGGACATCCACCGCATCCGGCTGCATCTGGACGAGCAGGCCGGTCAGCGGATCGACTGGTACGCCCGCCAGCTGGTCAGCCAGTGGCGCAAGGTGGGGGATCCGGGCCGCCGTGCCTGGCTGCTCCGCACCCACAGCGACAACACCGAACTCCTCGCCGCCTGGCAGGCCGAGGAGAAGGTGACGCTCGACGTCGAACATCTCCGCCTCCTGGACCCCGGCGTCACTGCCGGGCTGGTCCAGCATGCCGTGGACGAGGACTACAAGCACTTGGGCTATGTGGAACGGGAGGACACCAAAACGGCCGTCTTCGCTTTCCTGACGGTCATGAAACCCGGCGACCTCGTCCTCTGCCAGCACGCCGGCGCTGTCCGGCTCGGTGTGGTGCTGGGCGAACCGGAACACAACGAGGACAACCGCAGGATGCGGCGCAAGGTCCGGTGGTTCGACGACGCCCACACCACCGCGGACCTGCCCCGGCACGTCCAGCGGCAGTTGGCCACGCCGGGAATCATCGTTGATGTCACCAAGGTGGTGCAGGCACTCCAGTCGCTCGTTCCCGCCGAGGCGGAACCCGACGACGACGACCCCGCCACTGCCGCCGTCGAGGTTGTCCCGGTCCACGAGGGTTTCCGCCCGCTCAGCCGCGGCTTCGCGGATTCGCTCCATATGGACCTCGAACCGCTGCAGGAAATCGCGGAACTGCTGGAGGAAAACCGGCAGTTGGTCCTGTACGGCCCGCCCGGGACCGGCAAAACCTACCTCGCCAAGCATCTCGCCGCGGAGCTTGCCGATGACAGCACCGACGAGCGTGTGAAGCTGGTCCAGTTCCACCCGTCGTACGCCTATGAGGACTTCTTCGAGGGGTACCGGCCGGACAAAACGGATGAGGGCCAGGTGTCCTTCAAGCTTGTGGCGGGGCCGCTGCGCCGGCTCGCCGAGGAGGCGGCCAAGCCCGGGAACGAAAGCAAGCCCTACTTCCTCATCATCGACGAGATGAACCGCGCCAACCTGGCCAAGGTGTTCGGGGAACTGTACTTCCTGCTCGAATACCGCGATGACCGGATCTACCTGCAGTACAGCCCCAACGAGCCATTCACCCTGCCTGACAACCTCTACATCATCGGCACCATGAACACGGCGGACCGCTCCATCGCCATGATGGATGCCGCCATCCGCCGCCGCTTCGCGTTCATCGAGCTGCATCCGCAGACCGAGCCGGTAAAGGGTTCGCTGCTGCGCTTTCTCCAGGCGCGGCAGCTGGACACCACGCCTGCGCTGTTGCTGGATGCGCTGAATGCGGCCATCGACGAGTGGGACCGGGACCTGATGATCGGCCCGTCCTACTTCATGAAGCCCGCAGCCCAGACCCCCGCCGGCCTGCGCCGGATCTGGAAGTACGAACTGATGCCGCTGCTGGAGGAGCACTACCACGGCCAGCTGAACCGGGCCCAGCTTGAGGAACGGTTCGGCCTGGACCAGTTGCTGGGACGCCTTGCTGCCAGCTAAGCCTGTGCAAGCCAAGCGGCTGCCTGCTGAAAAACTGCCAGCCAAGCCGCTGCCTGCTGAAAAA
>NZ_QAIQ01000164.1 GCF_003061105.1 Arthrobacter sp. HMWF013 | reverse complement strand
ATCCGAGGGCCTGAGGGCCCGGGATCAAAATTGCGGGCACGAATAGTCTGTTCGCGTTCCCGGCCGGTAATCGCACTGGCGTAATTACGCGGTGTACGGCACAATAAGAGTCAAGTCCGGCAACTTTCAAGTTTCGCTTGAAGCTCATTGGCTTCAGGTGTCACGGCAGGTGCCGGACACAGTTTAATATCCGGGCAGGGAAACCGCCGCTGGAGGGCAGGGCAAGGCAGTTTCATCCAGGCAGAGGTCGTTGGGGAAGACGTACCTACAGCTATGGAGGATGGAATGTCTGTTGCAATGACCCGTGGTGTGCTGTTTGTTCACTCAGCCCCTACCGCACTGTGCCCGCACGTTGAGTGGGCCATTGGATCCGTCGTGGACAAGCGTACGGATCTTGAGTGGACCCCTCAGCCTGCCGCGCCCGGAATGTTCAGGGCCGAGCTTTCCTGGACCGGGACCCCCGGCACCGGCTCGCAGCTGGCGTCCTCGCTCCGCGGCTGGGCGCATCTGCGCTACGAGGTCACCGAAGAACCGAGCCAGGGCGTTGACGGTGGGCGCTGGTCGCACACCCCCGAGCTGGGGATCTTCCACGCCACAACGGACGTACACGGGAACATCATGGTGTCGGAGGACCGGATCCGCTACGCCTACGAATCGGGCGCCGGCGATCCCTCAGCCGTGTACCACGAGCTTTCGCTGGCACTCGGTGAGGCCTGGGACGAGGAACTCGAGCCCTTCCGTCACGCGGCAGAAGGCGCCCCGGTGCGCTGGCTCCACCAGGTAGGCTGACTCTCCCTAGCGCCCCCGGCCCCACCTGCGCCATCCACCCGGGCTGGCGGGTACTCCACTGGCCAGGAACTCCATAGCAAGGTGCACAGACCGAAAGAGGCCCCGCCATCCGGGTTCAGATGGCGGGGCCTCCTTTCGTGCGTGGTCCTGGACGGCTAGACGCTGCGGACAGCGATCACGGCGTTGTGGCCGCCGAAGCCGAAGGAGTTGCTCAGTGCCACGATGTCACCGGCCGGCAGATCGCGGGCAGAGGTGACAACGTCGAGCGGGATTTCAGGGTCCTGGTTTTCGAGGTTGATCGTCACCGGAGCCTTGCGGTGGTGGACTGCCAGTACCGTCAGCACGGCCTCCACCGCACCGGACGCACCCAGCAGGTGACCCATCTGCGACTTGGTGGCGGATACCGCTACGTTGTCGATGTGGTTCCCCAACGCCGCGCGGAGCGCGGTGTACTCGGGCTTGTCACCCACGGGAGTGGACGTGGCGTGCGCGTTGACGTGGACCACGTCCTCGGCCTGGATCCGGCCATCGAACATGGCTGCCTTCAGCGCGCGGGTGGCGCCAAGTCCCTGCGGGTCCGGGGCAGTGATGTGGTAAGCGTCCGCTGTCACGGAGGTGCCTGCAAGTTCGCCGTAGATGCGGGCGCCACGGGCCAGGGCGTGTTCCTCGGCTTCGAGGACCAGAGCACCTGCGCCTTCGCCCATGACGAAGCCGTCACGGCCAAGGTCGTAGGGCCGTGAGGCACCCTGGGGGTCGTCGTTGCGCCGCGACAGCGCCTGCATGGAGGCAAAGGCGGCCAGGGGCATCGGGTGGATGGCGGCTTCGGCGCCGCCGCACATGACAACGTCGGCCTTGCCGGAGCGGATCAGGTCCAGGCCCAGGTGCAGGGCCTCGGTTCCGGAAGCGCAGGCAGAAACGGGGGTGTGGGCTCCGGCACGGGCACCAAGGTCAAGGCTGACGGCGGCAGCGACGCCGTTGGGCATCAGCATGGGCACGGTCATGGGAAGGACGCGGCGGGGGCCCTTTTCCTTTAGGGTGTCCCAGGCATCCAGCAGCGTCCACACGCCGCCGATGCCGGTAGCGAAGGCTACGGCCAGGCGGTCGGGGTCGATCTCGGTGATGCCTGAATCGGCCCAGGCTTCGCGGGAGGCGATCACACCGAACTGGGTGGACGGATCCATCCGCTTGGCCTCGACCCGGCTCAGGACCGAGAGGGCGGGGGTGGTGCAGCGG
>NZ_QAIQ01000163.1 GCF_003061105.1 Arthrobacter sp. HMWF013 | reverse complement strand
GAACTGGACGGAGAAATACTGCAACTCCACTCCCTGGACTACCGCAGCCCGGCCAGTGTGCCCGCCGGTGACGTGCTGGTGGTAGGCGCGGGCACCTCCGGCGCGGAGATCGCCATGGAACTCGCCCAGGAGCACCACTCCGGAAAGGTCTACCTCTCGGGACGGCCCACTCCGCACATTCCCGGGGCCGTTCTCCGCTGGGCCGGCCCGCTCTACTGGCGCCTGGTCAATTCCGTGCTCACCCTGGACACCAAACCCGGCCGGAAGGTGGCCGCAGACTTCCACAAACGCGGCGCCCCGCTGATCCGCATCTCCATCAAGGACGTCGAGCGCGCAGGCGTGATCCGGCTCCCCCGCGTCACCGGGGCGGTGGACGGGCAGCCGGTGTTCGACGCCGGAACCTCCGACGCCGGGACCTCCGACGGCGGGACGGCCAACCCGGGTGCCGTGCCCGGCAACTTCCGGACCGTTATCTGGGCCACCGGTTACCGGCCGGACTTCGGCTGGATGGCGGGACTGCCGGTGGATGATCTGGGCTGGCCGGTGACCAGCCGCGGTGTGGTGCAGGAAATCCCCGGCCTCTACTTTGTGGGCATGCCGTTCCAGTACGCCCTGACCTCCGGGACCGTGGGCGGGGTTGGCCGGGATGCTGAGTACGTGGTGGAGAAGCTGCTGACCCATAGCGCCCTGACCAGCACGAATGCTTGACGGACTTTGCGGAAACCTTGACGGATTACCCCGGCGTAATTTGATCCGGCCCGGGAACAGTAGTTCCTACGGAGCCTGGGGGCTCCCCAGGTCAGCGGATAACCGCACATATTCTTAGGGGTCTCACATGGGCAAGACAGCCGGACGTAAAAAGCGCATCATCATCACCACCGCAGCGATGCTGGCCATCGGCGGCGGCGCAGCCTTCGCATACTGGACCAGCACGGCGACGACGGACAAAACGGTGCAGTCCACCGCCGATTCGACGGCTATCACCATCAGCGTCGGGGCTTTCTCCGGCAGCCAGCTCTCCCCCGGCGGTCCGGCGCAGACCGCAACCTTTACCGTGGCCAACCCCGGTACCGGCGTCCAGAAGGTCAGCTCCGTGGCTGCCACCATCCTCAATGCTGACGGAACAGCCTGGGCTGCCGGCACCTGCTCCAAGGATGACTTCGAGGTCTCAACGACCGTCGTCCCCACCGAGCTGTCCGCCGCCCAGAGCGTCACGGGCACCGTCACTCTCAAAATGATCAACCGCGTGGACGTGAACCAGAATGACTGCAAGGGCGTAGCGGTACCGCTGCACTTCCTGGCCAGCTGAAACTCCCCGTCCTAAGTTTCATCCGGAAGGTCCCATGTTCCGCAGCACCAGCTCCCCTCAGGGTCCCCCCCGGCCCCGGTGGGGGCTGGTGCTGTTTGGCCGCCTGTTGCGCGGCACAGCTTTGGCCGGCATCGCATTCGCCGTCTCCCTGTCGTCCGGTGCGGGTGCCGCCCTTGCGTACTGGCCGGCATCGGGGACGGGGAGTGCGACGGCGGCAGTCGCCACACTGATTCCGCCCACCGGAGTTTCCGCTCTGGTGATGGCGTCCAATGTCTCAGTCAGCTGGACCGCTTCCGCGGGGGCTGTCGCACCCACCGGCTATTACGTCACCCGCATCACCGGCAGCACCTCCGCATTCGCGTGCGGCTCCAGCCCCGCTGCACCGCTCACCACTACGGCGTGCACGGACGCCTCTGTCCCCGTTGGCGCGCACAGTTATGTGGTGACGGCTGTCCACCGGTCCTGGAGCGCTGCCAGCCCAGCGAGCAACAGTGTCACCATCGCGAGCCTGTTTGAGCTCGCCTTCCTGTCCCAGCCGCCCGCCACGGTCACGGCAGGCTCCACCGTTGCCGGACTGCGCGTACAGCTCCAAACCCCGGGCGCGGGACTGCTCCAGCCAGCTCCCCTCAGGACACCCGGTGTGCAGGTGCGGCTGGGACTGGGCTCCCATCCGGCCGGTGGCGCATTGACCGGTGAACTGACCGCCACAACGGACGCCTTCGGCGTGGCCACTTTCGGTGGCCTGATCATCGAAAAAGCAGGGATTGGCTACACCCTGGCGGCGTCCAGTGCCGGGTACTCGGGTGCGGTCAGCACGAACTTCAGCGTCACCGCCGGACCCGCTACGCAACTGGTGGTGGCGTCGCCAGCATCGCTGACCGGCGTCGCTTCTTCAACTGCCTCCGTTGGACCCATCCTTGTTGAACGCCGCGACGCATGGGGGAATCCCGCAGTGGGAGAAAAGGCAACAGTCATGCTCAGTGAAGTAACAGGCAGTCTGAGCGTCCCGGGCTTTTTCGCCGTTACTGCAGGCGGTGAAAACATTGTCTCGGTAGCCATACAGGCCGGATCCACGTCAACGGCGTTCTACTACCGAAACACCAAAACAGGATGGACAACCCTGAAACCAAGCATTCCTGGCTTCGCGGTACCGGACGGCATCTCTGTGGAGGTCAGGGCGGGCGCGCCAAATAAGCTCAAGCTCACTATCGCCAACCTGCCTGTCCTTAAAAACGAACCCTTCAGCGCCACGGTCTCCATTGCGGATGCGTTCGACAATCAAACACAAAGCACTGCCCTTGTCAGCCTCACGTCCACGGGGGTGCAGAAGTGCAGGATCAACGGCGCCCCCGTCACCCTCGCAGCAGGAAACGGCCTGGTTTCCTTCGACAATCTTTCGCATAACGGAAAGCAAACGGGCTGCGAGTTCACGGCGGCCAGCGACGGGCTGCCCCCTGTCCACCTGATCTTCGACGTCGTCTAGCCCACCATATTCTCAAAGCGGACGTCTTCCATTGGGCAATAATGTCTTGCAATAACCGGTAATATTGTAGGACAATAAGTCATGGGGATCAGGTGGACGGCCAGCGCAGCCAAACATGGCGTAGACCGGGAGGATGCATTGAACGCCATCCTCCACCAGATCTATCATGTCGAGCAGTTCGACGAACCTCGGGTCGATCCGGGCACCAGGCCGGACCTGTTTATCGGCCCGGCCAGGGACGGACTCCGGATTTTGGAAGTCATGGCGGTCATTACCCCGCCAAGTGACCTCCTGATTTTTCATGTCATGGAGGCCCGTCAAAAGATCCTGGACATCGCGGAAAGGGAGACAGAAAAGTGAACGAAACGAAGAAACGCAATGGCAGCAAGGACCGCGAAGCTGCACAGGAGGCCCACTACGACGAACTGGCCACATGGGCTGAAACCGCGGACATCGGACCGGACGCCCGCATCACGAAATCCGCAGAACCGGAGGCCGGCCGTTCCCTCCTTGAGGCTGTACTCGGGTCAACCGAAGCCGTCCGGCGTGCCGTCGGCAAGCCCTCGCTAAGCGCCAGGGGAACATCGCCATCCCGCTCGCTGCGACTGCCTGCTGACATGGATGCCCAACTCGTGGAACGTGCGGAACAGGAACACCGGAACCCTTCGGCAATCATCCGGGACGCCCTGGCGCAATACCTCGCCAAGGCTTCCTAGCAGGGTTGACCCCCTACCCCACCAGCGCTTTCCGTTCCCGCTCGCTGAGGGAGGATACAAAACGGCAGTTCGAACACGTGATCTGGTAGGACCTGGACGTGGTGAAGACGGGAATGAAGAACAGCGTGAACTTCCGGGCGTGCTCGTCCAGGTAATGCTGGACGAACTGCCCGCAGTTCCGGCAGGTGGCGGGGCGCCCGGGCAGGGCGCGGACTACGGTCTTGAGGCCAAAGATGAAAAGCATGATGTTCCCTTCTAACGGACCCTTCGAGGGTACCGCTTAATCGAAAGCATGCTTAGTAATTGCGCCGGTGCTTCAGCCGCGGAAGAACGACGGCGAACACCGCCGCCGCCGCGAAGCCGAGTACTCCCGTGGCCGAGACCCCCGCACCCAACGAGGCCAGTGCCGTCACCCCGGAAAGCAGGACGGGCCCGCCGGTGGAGCCCGCGTCCGCGATGAACCGCCACAGCCCCAGGAACTGGCCCCGGCCGCGGTCCGGCGAGAAGTCAGCGCCGAGCGTCATGATCAGCCCGGAACTGATGCCGTTGCCGAAGCCGATCAGCAGCGAGGCCAGCAGCAGGCCGGTGAACGAGGCAGCCAGCGGAATCAGGAACATCGCGATCCCCATGATCACTGTGGAGGGGATGGCCACAAACAGCCTCCCGCGCCGGTCCATCACCTTTCCGGCCGGGTAGAACACCAGCATGTCGATTGCCCCGGACAGCCCGTAGATCACCGAGGCCTGCGCCGGATCCAAGCCCAGATGGTCCGCCCACAGCGGGATCACCACCTGCCGGGACGCGCGCAGTGCACTGAGCAGCAGGATCCCCACGCCCAGCGTCAGGAACACCTTGCCGTGCGCAACAGCCACATTCCGCAGCGTCGGCTCCGGACCCTTGTGGCCGCCGTCGGGCACTGGCGGGACCACCAGGTCCGGGATGGTGA
>NZ_QAIQ01000162.1 GCF_003061105.1 Arthrobacter sp. HMWF013 | reverse complement strand
GGACTCTGACCAATGGTGTCCATAAACTACACCTACGATCGTCGTGCCGTGACAACAAACTGGGTTCGACAAACTCCGGGGTGACCGTGATTCCCTTCACAGTGGCTAACTGAGACGCTGCCGCTACGTCTTTCTTCACCAACAGGGGCCCTGCCGCATGCGGCAGGGCCCCTGTTGAGAACTGCAAGGTCTTCTGGCGGACCGCTCATCGCACGCTGCGCCTAACCTCTACCGCCCTGGTGCCGGCCGGCCATGATACCCGGGAGGGCCTGCCGGCAGAGGAAACCGTTGGATCCTTTACAGCCTGCTCCCGTGCGGCCACAATGGGTCGCATCGCAGCCTCCACTGTGCCAACAGCGTGCTGTCACTCAAAACCTGTCAAAGAAGAGGGGTCCCGAGATGAATGGCGAAGCGAAAGTAGACGAGGCAGACCTGGCGCTGAAACAAAAGCACCGGGCCATGTGGGCCTCCGGAGATTACCCGGCACTGGCCGCCGAACTGGTCAACGATCTGGGAGCCATCCTGGTTGATGCCTGCGGAATCAAGCCGAAGCAGCGCGTGCTGGACGTGGCCGCGGGTGCCGGTAACGCAGCCATTCCCGCCGCCATGATGGGCGGCAAGGTCGTAGCCAGCGACCTCACGCCGGAACTGTTCGACGCCGGCCGCCGGCAGGCAGCCGATCGCGGCGTTGAGCTGGAGTGGGTGGAGGCCGACGCCGAGGCCCTGCCGTTCGGCGACAACGAATTTGATGTGGTGACGTCCTGCCTCGGCGTCATGTTTGCCCCGCACCACCAGGCCAGTGCCGACGAAATCGTGCGCGTGTGCAAGCCCGGCGGCACGATCGGACTGCTTAACTGGACGCCCGAGGGTTTCCTCGGCAAAATGCTTGCCACCCTGAAGCCGTACGCACCGCCGCCACCGCCCGGGGCATCACCGGGGCCGCTTTGGGGCAGCGAGGACCATGTGCGTGAACTGTTCGGCGACAGAATCACGGACATCAAGGCCGAAAAGCGCACCCTGGCCGTCCGCAGCTTCCATCAGCCGCAGGACTTCCTGAGGTACTTCAAGTCCCATTACGGTCCCACCATCTCGGTCTATAAATTCATCGGCGACGACGCGGACAAAGCCAAGGAACTGGACAATGCCCTCATCGGGTTGGCTGATTCCTTTGGCGAGGCCCACGGTGACGCTGTGTGGCAGATGCAGTGGGAATACCTCCTGCTGACTGCCCGGAAGGCCCGCTGATGCCCGGGGCCTTTGTGGCCAAGTCCGCGATCACCATCGATGCCCCGCCGGACCGCGTCTGGGAGGTCATTACGGATCCGGACGCCGTGAAGGAGTTTATGTTCGGCGCGGATCTTCAGACCGACTGGACAGTGGGCGGGCCGATTTTGTGGCGCGGTGAATGGGAGGGCAAACCCTACGAGGACAAGGGACGGATCCTTGAGGTGGAGCCCGGCAGGAAGCTGGTCCACACCCACTTCAGTCCGCTTGGCGGCGAGGACGACAAGCCCGAGAACTACCACACGCTGACCTGGACCCTTGAGGGCCAGGACGGTCAGACGCGGCTCACTCTCGCGCAGGACAACAACGCCAGTGAAGAGGCGGCGG
>NZ_QAIQ01000161.1 GCF_003061105.1 Arthrobacter sp. HMWF013 | reverse complement strand
GTTCCAGGGCGCCGCGGCCCTGCGAGTGCTGTGGGAGGAATGGCCATGTCGGTCCGGGAACCGTTGAGAATCCGCAAGGCACTGCTGGCCGGTGCGGTGGCACTGGCGCTCACAGGCACAGGAGTGGCGATCGCCTGGTCGGCCACGGATACGCCGTCACCCGCCCCCTCGGTCTCGCCCTCGGAGCCGGCCCAGGGAAAGAAGGACAAATCCCAGCGGCCCCAGCACCTGCACAGTGAGAGCGTGGTCAAGAAGGCAGACGGGACCTTCGAAACAGAACTGAGCCAGCAGGGCACCGTTGACGCCGTCAGCGCAACATCTGTCACCGTGAAAAGCGAGGACGGGTTCACGCAGAGCTACAACGTCAACGCGGACACCAGGGTCATCAAGTTTCCGGCACCGGCCGCAGACGGAACGCCTGCCAGGGGTGCCGACGGCAAGCGGCTGGGGCCCTCGGAGGTCACCATCGCCGAAATCGCCACCGGTGAGTCGGTCCGGGTTGCCGGGGTGAAAAACGGCAACGATGCCACCGCCCGGAACATCGTCGAAGGCGCCGGAGCCGGTCCTGGCAAAGGGATCGGCAAGGGCCTGGGCAAAGGTATGGGCAAGGGCCACGGCCATGGGCTGGGCAAGCTCAAGGGCGGAACCGGCAGCTGACTGCCCACCACAACAACCGCCACACTCAAGAAACAGAGCTCAGCTGTCCTCCACCAGCCCGGTCATGATGGCCTGCAGCGCCTCGCACACAATCATCACCGAGCGGCGCTTCAGGTTTTCCGGACGCGCCAGGATGTCGATCCGCCGTCTGGTGCTGATGCCTTCGAGCGGCCGCAGCACAATGCCGGGGTTGAGCACCGGCCGCGCAGTGTGCCGTGGCAGCAGGCCCACCACGCCGCCGGCGGCCACCAGTGCCGCCACAGTGGAGTAGTCGTTGATGCGGTGGACGATGTTCAGTTCTTTGCTGGAGACGGCCGCGACGGCGGACAGCACATCGGCAGGGGAGTAGCCGGTGTGGCTGGTCACCCATGGTTCCCCGACGACGTCGGCCGCGGTCACCGTGGCCTGGCCGGCCAGGCGGTGGTCAGCCGGAAGCGCCACGTCAAGTGGTTCATGGGCGAGAGGGATCACGGCCACCCGCTCGCGGGGCCAGCGCGGGCTGTGGTCCATCCTGTGGGCCAGCACCAGGTCGTACCGGGCCGTGAGCGCCGGGAAGTCCTGCTGGGCCACATCCTCGTCGGACAGCTGGATCCTCGGCTGGCCCGGTGTGTCGAGCCTGCGCGCCAGCGGCGCGAACAGGGCCTGGCCTGCGCTGTGGAAGCCGCTGATGGTCACCGGACCCACGGGCGAACCGTGATAGGCGCCGATCGCCGTCCGGGCATCAGCCATGGCACTGACGACGGCAGCACCGGCGTCCGCGAGCACCTGGCCTGCTTCGGTGAGCACCAGGTTCCGGCCTTCCTTGCGGGTCAGGGGAACTTCGACATTGCGCTGCAGCAGTGCGAGTTGCTGGGAGACGGCGGAGGGGGTGACCATCAAAGTCTCGGCGACTGCCTTCACACTGCCCAGGGCGCCGAGCTCCCGAAGGATTTCGAGCTGGTGGATTTCCATGGGCCCAGTCTACGCATTAGCAGTCACTTCATCGTCGATTGAGAAAATACTGCTTGTGCTAATGCTTCTTGAGTGGCTCTAATGAAGGAAGAACTCCGCCTCCAGGCCGCGGGGCGTATGCCAAGAAGTTAGGAAGCCGATGAAGGCCCTCTACAAGTCCGGTGCCCATGCCGGATTCGAGCTCGTTGACCGCCCGGAACCGGAAACCGGCCCGGACGATGTCAAGATCCGCGTGATGACCACCGGGATCTGCGGCACAGACCTCCACATCCAGTCCTGGGACACCTGGGCACAGGGCATGATCGAGGCCCCGTTGATCGCCGGCCACGAGTTCTATGGCGAAGTGGTGGAGACCGGCGCCGACGTCCGCGATGTCAAAGTGGGGGACCGGGTGTCCGGCGAGGGCCACGTGGTCTGCGGGATCTGCCGGAACTGCCGGGCGGGCCGCCGCCAGATGTGCATCCACACGGTCAGCGTCGGCGTCCAGCGTGACGGCGCGTTCGCGGAGTACGTGGTGATCCCCGAGACCAACGTCTGGGTGCACCACGATCCCTCGATCACCCCCGAACTGGGCGCGATCTTCGATCCGTTCGGCAATGCCGTCCACACCGCCCTCAGCTTTCCGCTGGTGGGCGAAGACGTGCTGATCACCGGTGCCGGTCCCATCGGCCTGATGGCCATCGCCGTCGCCCGCCACGCCGGCGCACGCAAGATCGCCATCACGGACGTGTCCGGGCCGCGGCTTGACCTTGCCCGCCGCCTCGGGGTGGACCTCGCCATCGACGTCTCAAAAACCCGCATCAGGGAGGCCCAGCATGAGCTGGGCATGCGGGAGGGCTTCGACATCGGCATGGAAATGTCAGGCCACCCCACGGCCCTGCCTGAGATGATCGGGAACATGAACCACGGCGGCCGCATTGCCATGCTCGGCCTCCCCAGCCAGGACATCACCATCGACTGGGCCAAAGTGGTCACGCACATGCTGACCCTCAAAGGTATTTACGGCCGGGAGATGTACGAGACCTGGTACGCGATGAGCGCCATGCTCTCCTCCAACCCGGTGCTGCACGCCGCCATCTCCGCCGTGGTGACGGACAAGCTGCCGGCCGCGGACTGGGAAAAAGGCTTTGAGATTGCCCGCGCCGGCCTCGGTGGCAAAGTTGTCCTCGACTGGACTGAACTCTAAGGAAACGCCATGTACACCACCATCAAGGACCAGCTGCAGACCGAGCTGGATGACATCCGCACCGCCGGGCTCTTCAAGACCGAACGTGCCATCAGCTCGCCGCAGTCCAGCCATGTGACGGCCGGACAGCTGGGCGAGCCGGGGGCCCCGGTCCTGAACTTCTGCGCCAACAACTACCTGGGCCTGGCGGACCACCCGGACATCATCGCGGCCGCGAAATCCGCCATGGATTCCCGCGGCTTCGGCATGGCCAGCGTGCGCTTCATCTGCGGCACCCAGGATCTGCACCTGGAGCTCGAGGCCCGGGTATCGAAGTTCCTGGGCACCGAGGACACCATCCTCTTCTCCAGCTGCTTCGACGCCAACGGCGGCGTGTTCGAGTCACTCCTTGGACCCGAGGACGCAGTTATCTCCGACGCCCTCAACCACGCCAGCATCATCGACGGCATCCGCCTCTGCAAGGCCCAGCGGTTCCGCTACGCGAACCAGGACATGGCGGATCTGGAAGCCAAGCTGGTCGAAGCGAAAGATGCCCGGCGCAAGATCATCGTCACCGACGGCGTGTTCTCCATGGACGGCTACCTGGCTCCGTTGGAAGCCATCTGCGATCTCGCCGAGCAGCACGGCGCCATGGTGATGGTGGACGATTCGCATGCGGTGGGCTTTATGGGTGCCACCGGGGCAGGGACCCCGGAGCACGCCGGGGTGTCCCACCGGGTGGACATCTATACCGGAACGTTCGGCAAGGCGCTCGGCGGCGCCTCCGGTGGCTATGTCTCCGGCCGGAGCGAGGTGGTGGCCATGCTCCGCCAGAAGGCGCGGCCGTACCTGTTCTCCAACTCCCTTGCCCCGGCCATCGTCGCAGCCACCATCAAAGCCCTTGACCTGGTGGAGAACTCCGGTGACCTGCGGACCAGGCTCTTCGACAACGCCGGCCTGTTCCGCCGCCGGATGACCGAGGAAGGCTTCGGCCTCCTCGACGGCGAACACGCCATTGTGCCGGTGATGTTCGGGGACGCCGTGATGGCTGCCAAGGTGGCGGACCAGATGCTCCAGCACGGTGTTTTCGTCACGGCCTTCAGTTTCCCGGTGGTGCCGCGCGGTGCCGCCCGGATCCGGGTGCAGCTCTCCGCCTCACACTCGGCGGACGACGTCGAAACCTGCGTTCGTGCCTTCGTCGCCAGCCGTGCCGCTGTAGCGGGCTGAACCCCTTGGCTTTAGCCTTGCACCCCTGGTAGAGAATTGCCGGGCGCGGCGCCCGGCAAATCTGCAAGGATGGTGCCATGGCAGCTCATTACGATGTCCTGATTGTCGGCGGCGGAATCGCCGGCCTGTCCCTTGCATCCTCGCTCGCCGGCAGCTGCAGCGTGGGTCTTGTCGAGGCGGAGCAGGAGCTGGCGTACCACGCGTCCTCCCGCTCGGCCCGCCAGCTGATCCCCAGCTACGGACCGGATGTGGTCCAGGAGCTGACCGTGCGGACCCTGGAACTGATGGCGGCCCGGGACGCGGACCTGCCCGAACCTGTGCTGTCGAAGCGAAGCTTCATGCTCATTGGCACCGAGGAGTCCGTCCACGCGGAGGCCAGCGGCCACATGCAGACCATTTCCCATGCCCGGGCCCTGGAGCTGTGCCCGGTGCTGGTGCCTGAGGCTTTTGTGGCAGCAGGCCTGGACACCGGGGCCTTCGGCTGCAACGCGCCCGTGCTGCTGGCCGATCACCACCGG
>NZ_QAIQ01000001.1 GCF_003061105.1 Arthrobacter sp. HMWF013 | reverse complement strand
GGTTCCCGGACCCTGGCAGATGAAATTGCCAAGGGTGCCGGGCAGGTGCCCAACCCTGACGACTCGCAGAAGAGCAGCCTGTCGCAGGTGATTGCCGATCCCGTTGCCGTCAGCAATGTCTCCCAGGCCAAGGCAGACTCCTACGGTGCCGGACTTGCGCCGTTTTTCCTGACCCTCGCATTGTGGATTGGCATCTTCATGCTGATCCAGGCCATGCGGCCCATCACCCAGCGGGCCCTGGCCTCAAACGCCCCCGCCTGGAAAATCGCCGTCGGCGGCTGGCTCCCCTTCCTCGCCGTCTCTGTGGTGCAGGCAAGCCTGCTCACCCTGGTAGTTGACCTGGCCCTGGGCCTGAACCCGGCGCATCCGGTGCTCATGTGGCTCTTTATGCTGGCCGCGGCCATGGCATTCAGCGCCATCATCCAGGGCGTAGTGGCCCTGCTGGGATCGCCCGGAAAGCTCGTGGTCCTGATCCTGCTGGTGCTGCAGCTGGTGTCCTCCGGCGGAACCTTTCCCTGGCAGACCACACCGCAGCCCCTGCATGTGGTGCACCAGGTCCTGCCGATGGGCTACGTGGTGACCGGCATGCGGCACCTGATCTACGGTGCGGATCTGTCCATGATCGTTCCCACGGTCATGGGCCTGCTCGGCTACACCTTGCTGGGGGCGGCCATGTCCACGCTGGCGGTCAGGAAGCACAAATACTGGACCCTCAAGACCCTGAAGCCGGAGATCGCGGTATGAGCCGCGGCACGGCTCCGGGGTCGCCTGTGCCGGGTCCGGCCGAAAAGAAGCTGCGCCCGGAACGGACCAATGCCACGCGGCTAAAGCTGTTCGAGGCGTCGATGGAACTGATTGGCGAACGTGGCGCCGCCGGAGTGACGATGGACGAGATCGCCGCGGCGGCGGGCGTGTCCAAGGGAACGGTCTATTACAACTTCGGCAGCAAATCGGACCTGATTGCGCAGCTGCTCCGGCACGGCGTGGACATCCTGAAGGAGCGCCTGTTGACCGAGCAGGGCGACGCTGCAGCCGATCCTTTGGTGTCGATGGAGGCGATGATCGGGCAGGCCATGGACTTTATGGCCGAGTACCCGTCCTTCGCGCGGCTGTGGGTGAGCGAGAACTGGCGCATCCCCAGCGAGTGGCAGGGCACGTTTGCCGTCCTCCGTGCGGAGCTGCTGGGGGTGATCGGCGCAGCCATCGACAAGGTGGCTGCTGTTTATCCTGTGGATGCGGGCATTTCGCGCGGCAGCCTGGAAACGGCAATTTTCGGTGCCTGCTTTGTGGTGGGGCTGGACCGCCAGACCTACAACCCGGAACGCACCCGTGACCAAAGTGTTGCAGCAATCATGGCAATCATGCGCGGCTACGTCGTCAAGTAGCTTTTGGCTCAGCGATGATTGATCACATGCGTCACATGGGGAACACCGGAAAGCTCGCCTTGATCACGGCCGTGGTGGCGCTGCTCATGCTGGTTTTGACCGCCATCACCCTCGAAGAGCCGGTCATGTTCACGTTCCTCGGACTGGTTGCCCTTGCCTACGTGGCGGCGCTTTTTGAAGTTCTCTCAAGGCGCCGGCACGCAGTCGCTGTGGCAGTTGGCGTGGGAACCAGCCTGACCCTGGCCTGTTCCCTGGCCTTCGTCAGCACGTGGGAACTCGCGTACGCCAACCAGTCCTCGATCATCGGCACTCCGCTTCCCACCGGAGACCCGGACAACTATTTCTTCCTCGCCGGTGGCTCCGCCATCCTCACACTGCTGGTCCTGTTCGTCGGGGCGGCGTGGCCCGCCGTCAGGACGCTGGGCGCTGCACGGCGGAAGCCCTTGCCGGCCAAGCGGCGGCCCGCTTCATCCCGTCGGCCGCCGGCCAGGTTTCCTGGTGCACGGGGGTCAGCGCCGCAAGGGTCAGCAACACAGGGGACGGCAGCCCGGACCGCGGCGGGTCAGCGCCCGTCGGCGTCCCGCGCTCCGGCGCGTCTGCCCGGGGCAGCAGCCAAACGGCCCGCATCATCAGCCTCCCCCGTTCGCAAACCCGCGCCCAATCCGGGATCCAAAGCCCCGTCCCGCCGCTGACCGGGCCTGCGGCTTCCGGTGAGCACCGCCGTCGCCACGCCGCCCAGGAGGAGCAGTCCGCCCAGCAGTTCGGCCGGCGCCGGCACCTCCCCCAAAACCAGCCACGCGGCTGTCATTCCCACCACCGGCACCAGCAGGGTGAAGGTAACCACAGCCGAGGAGGGGTAGCGGGCCAGCAGCCAGTTCCAGATCCCGTAGCCCACCAGTGACCCAAAGACCGCGGTGTACAGAGCGCTCAGGAGAGTTACCGGCTGCAGGTCCCCCAGCGCACCCAGCACGGCGTCCGGCCCGTCAACCAGGAAGGACAGTCCGGCTAGGGGAAGCGGCACCACGGCACCGGACCAGACCACCAGCCCCAGCCCTGAAGCGGCTTTCGCCTGCCGGGCAATGACGTTTCCGGCGGCCCAGGACAGGGCCGCCGCAAGCACGATGATGAGCGGGAGCAGCGGCGCCACAGTGCTGCGGCCCACGGCCACCACGGCCAGTCCGGCAACGCCCAGGACGACGCCGGCCAACTGACGGCGGGTGGGCCGTTCACCGAGGAACATGGCGGCCAAAAGGACCGTCAGGAGAACCTGTGCCTGCAGCACCAGGGAAGCGATGCCGGCGGGCATGCCCAGCGCCATGGCCACGTAGAGGAGACCGAACTGGCCCGCGCTCATAAAGAGCCCGACGCCGACGATCGCCTTCCAGCCCACGTCCGGCTTCCTAATGAAGAAAATCAGCGGAAGGACCACGAGGACGAACCGCATGGCCACGAACAGGAGCGGCGGAACCTCATGGCCGTCCGCGTGCAGGCCCAGGTCGATAGCCACGAAGTTCAGGCCCCAGAGGACGGCGACCAGGAGGGCAAGGAAGGAGTGGCGGAGGTTCACCCGTCCAACTATTGCAGACGGCTGCAGGCGGGGTTACCGGACCGGGTGCTCAGTGCGCCCTTGGCACCTTGAACTTGGTCAGCCGGGCGTCCTGACCGTCCAGTTCGGCCCAGGATTTTTCCGTCTCCAGCACGGTGAGCGCGCTGGTGGGGTAGCGGGTAGCAGCATCCATGTAGGCGTCGTGGTTGGAGTCCCGGGAAGCCAAATGCATAGCGAGGTCCTGGACTCCGGGCATGTGCGAGATGAGCATCAGGGTGGTGACGGTGTCCGGGACATGGTTGACCACTGTGAGCATGCGCAGCGCCGAGGCGGCGTACAAACCGTCCTCAAGCTTCGGCGTCGGGGCTTTGTCCCCCAGTTCGGAGCAGACCCATGTGCACGTCTGGCGGGTGCGGAGCGCGCTGGAGCACAGGATGAAGTCAGGGACGATACCGTGCTTAACCAGCCATTTCCCGGCCAGCGGCGCCTCCCGGTGGCCACGCTCCTCCAAGGGCCGCTCATGATCAGCAACCCCGCCGGGCCAATCGGCTTTGGAGTGGCGCATGATCACCAGGCGCTTAATGTGGTGGTCGCTCATTCCCCAAGCCTAGTGCCCCTGCAGAAACATAGCCGCGGAGGCACATGCTCGCTGGTCCCGAACGCGCAAAAGCGACTTTCCGCGTAGTGCCGCATCGCGGGGCCCACGCCGCCAAGGGTTCCCTGGCCGAGCTTGCGAGGTTAGGGAGGCGGTGGGGAGGAACGAAGGAGGTGTCTAAGGCACGGCGGAAAGCCGCTTTTGCGTGTCGCTAAGGACTAGATCGAGTATTCCGGAGCGGCCCAGACAACAACCTCGGGGTGCTCGTAGAAGCGGTAGCCCTGTCCGCGGACGGTGCGCACGGTGTTGGCGAGGCGGCCCAGCTTGGAGCGGAGGCGGCGGATGTGGACGTCGATGGTGCGCTCGTTGGGGACTTCCTCGGCGTTGCGCCACAGGCCTTCGAGCAGTTCGTCGCGGCCCACGGTGCGGGTGCCGTTTTCCACGAGGTAGTTCAGGAGTTCGAATTCCTTGAACGTCAGGTTGAGTGACTCGCCGTCCAGGTGGACTTCGCGGCGCGCCAGGTCAATCAGGACGCCCGAGGGACGCGGATCCTGGGGCTGCTGCAGGCGGGCAGTCTCAGTGCGCTTCTGCGCATTCACGGTGGGGTCACCGAACGTGGAACGGACGACGTCGAGCGCGGAACCGGGAGTACCGGCGGGGGCCACGGCGACGGCAGCGTAGCTTTCGGCGCCGGTAACAAGCGACTGCGCGTAAGCGCGGATTTCCTGGGCGAGCTTGGCAATTGACGTTCCGGCAGCCGCGGCAGTCTCTTCGTCGATGCCCATGTAAAGGACAAAGCCGCGGGCCAGGTTCTCGTTGGCAACGGGCCGTACGGCGTTGGGTCCGGCGATGACCGGCGTCGGCGCGGTGAGCGGAGCGGCCTCGACAGGCTGGACGGCGCGGAGCTGGCCGTAGGAGTTGGGGTTGTAGCCCTGCGGTGCGTAGCCCGGGGCCTGAACGCCGGCCCCGGCGGGCACCAAAACCTTGGCGGAGGCCTGAGGCCTGAGG
>NZ_QAIQ01000014.1 GCF_003061105.1 Arthrobacter sp. HMWF013 | reverse complement strand
ATGCAAGGGTGACCCGGGAGGATGGCATGGCGGAGACGGCAACGGCAGGGCTGCTGGACGAGGTGATGGCCGAGCTGGCCGCGCTCGAAGACCCGAAGATGCGCGAGGCGAACCTGAAGCGCGGCGATGACCACGGGGTGAACCTGTCCAAGCTGCGCGCCGTCGCGAAACGGCTGAAGACACAGCAGGACCTCGCGCTCGCGCTCTGGGCGACGGACAATACCGCGGCGAGGCTGCTGGCGCTGCTGGTATGCCGGCCCAAGGCCTTTGACCGCGGCCAGCTGGACACCATGCTGCGCGAGGCACGGGCCCCCAAGGTGCACGACTGGCTGGTGAACTACGTGGTGAAGAACAGCCCGCACGCGGAAGATTTGCGCGTTGCCTGGACGGCGGATGCGGATCCCGTTGTCGCCAGCGCCGGATGGGCCCTCACCAGCGAACGGGTTGCCAAGAAGCCCGAAGGGCTCGACCTCCCGGCTCTGCTGGACACCATCGAGGCTGAGATGAAGGACGCTCCGGACCGGCTGCAGTGGGCGATGAACCAGGCGTTGGCTTTCATTGGGATCGAGCACGCGGACTACCGGGCCCGCGCGCTCGATATCGGCGAACGCCTGGAGGTCCTCAAGGACTACCCGACGCCGCCGAACTGCACCTCGCCGTTTGCGCCGAGCTGGATCAACGAAATGGTGAGCCGCCAGGCCACGGTATAGGCCTGAGTCTGCATGACGCCTCCCTACCCTCCGCTTTCTAGCGGCCGCAGTATGTTATAATTCCCCGCTTAGGCGTAGGATGTTCCTGCCGGGAGGCGAGGTTCAACAGCCTCCGTGTCGCCTGCCAAGGTCGGCAGGCACACCGCTAGGAGCTGGGGATCGGCGGATTCATATTTGCAGCATTTGCCCTGAAAGAACCCCAATATCAGCAAGAAAATCAGGCCGGAAACGGCCCTAATCTATTGAGTGGCGAGGACAGCGCAAGCAATGGCGCTGCCGGCCGCTCGCTTGATTTGAAAGGCGCAGCTCAGGCTGGGTGTTGCGGCCGGGTGGCTTTGGACGCTTGAAAGGGCTCCCGAAGCACGCACGGACCGGGCGAAAGCCGGATCCGCAAATTCCTGTTGTCACTGCCTTCGGCATCGTGCCCAGGGCATCTGCAGAAAGCCTGAAAAATGAAGCTATCACTCCGCCGCGTCCTGACGCTGTTCGCAGCATTGCTGTTCGCCCTGGCAACGGGCATGACTGCGGCATATGCGGTCACGGACTTCGATAACGCTCCCCAGGGAGCTCACTACGCCAACGGCTTTGGCGAGCCCGTCTGTACTTACGACACCCTCGACGACCTAACCGTAAACTGTACTAACACGGCGATCGCAGGCGTCGGGAATACGAACGCGACGGTGAGCTTGGCCGTCACGAGCACGTTCACTGGCGTGTGTCACAACCCGGGCGTGAACAGTAAGATCGTCGAGCCGTTCACGGAATCCGAGGAGACGACAACAACAAAGCAGCTTTTCCCGAGTAGAAATGGACGGCTGGTTGTGCCTGACCAGACCGCGACAGGAACGAGCACGGAGGAATTCTTGGATAACTTCAGCTGCCCCAACCCCAACTGGGAGCCTGAGGTAACCGATAGCGACGTAAGCTTTGTGTACACGCTGACCTTCGCGGGGTTCGACGAGCCCGCCATCCTGATCACGGGTTAGTCGACGCTCTTATGATGAAGTAGGGCAGGGCCCTGCTCAGCCACACAACAGTCTGCACAAAAAACGAAGCGGACGACACCGGGAGGTTCCGGCGTCGTCCGCTTCCTTTTGGTGAACAGTTCAGGCTCTGCCGGCCGTAATGCTAGCTGCGGACGCTGACAGTGAAGGTGTTGGGGCCGCTGCAGTGGACGGCGATGTGGCCCTTGGGTGCGTTTGTCCTGGCCGAAAGGTCGTTGACGATGCCCTCAAGAGTGTGGTCGATCGCAGACCGGTCCCAGATTTTCAGCGTTACGGAGTCAGTGGTTTCAAACGTCATTGTCAGTACTTTCGCTCGTGCAGTTGGTGGCTCTTCGTCATCATTGGAAGAGCCGCATCCTCGTCGGTGAGGATGGCTGAATTTGGTTATTGCGGGAAGGAGTCCCCTGTTCATGGTTCAGGGTGGCCGAGGGCGTTGGCAACCGAAATGCCGAAAGTGTGAGCGATTACACGCTCCTGCACTCCGGGGCCGGCCTTAGTTACGGACAGCGGCGTAAAGGTTCAGGGACGCCGAAAAAACCAGCCACGAAACGTTCGGCAGCATCAGCACTCCGGCCGTCCTGCTGATGGGGCCGAAGTGCGCCACCGTCAGGACCGCAGCCAGCAAGAGTGCGGCAAGCACCGCCAGCGCCAGCCAGAGTGCCGCGCTGCCCAGCAGGGGATACAGCCCGAAGAAGGTCATGGGCCAGAGCAGGTTCAGCGCCAGCTGGATGCCATAAAACCTGAGCGCGACGCGGCGCGGCAGGCGACGCTGCCGCCACACCAGCCATGCAGCGACGGCCATCGCCGCGTACAGCGTGAGCCAGACGGACGTGAACATCAGGCCCGGAGGGCTCCAGGGTGCCAGTTCCATTTGCCTGTACCAGCTGCCGCCGATGGCCGCGCGGACGGGGATGGAACCCACGAGTGAGACGGCCCAGGACAGCGCCAGGAATCCCATCAGGGCGGCGAGCTGCCGCCGCCGGGAAGGCTCGTGGACAGCCCGGGCAGGGGCTCCAGCGGGGTCATTTGCAGGCACTGACCTACTGTGGACAATGGCGGGTGCCCGCGTCAAACCGATGGTGGTCGCGGTGCCCTGACCAATATCCGCCGATCCGTCATGCTCGTCGCCATGCTGCTGGTCGCCACGCTGTTTGCCATAACTGCCGGGCATGCGTTCCGGAGTAATGCTCCTGCGCTGACGCAAACCCGTTGACTCCCCTACCCACCGGGAGTAATCTACAACCAAATGGTTGTAGATGAGCTCAGTGATTCCGACGTCGACCGCCTCTTCCAGGCGCTGGCGGACGGCACCCGGCGGGACATTGTCCGGCGGGTAACCCGGGACGGGTATTCCGTCTCGGGCCTCGCTGCCCTCTACGCCATGAGCTTCGCCGCCGTCCAGAAACATGTGGCGGTGCTGGAGCGCGCTTCCCTGGTGACCAAGGAGAAGCGCGGACGGGAGCAGATCGTGCGGGGAAACCATGAAGGACTGCAGAAGGCCCGCCGGCTGCTTGACGAGTATGACGCGATCTGGCGCCAGCGGGCCGAGCGGATCGCAGACATTCTGGCTGAAGAATAGGAAGGTAACGCAATGCCTGTTATCAGTTCCACCAAGAATCTCGAGGCACTCAGCCTCACCCTCGTGGCGGAGTTCGACGCCGGCGTCGAACGCGTCTGGCAGATCTGGGAAGATCCTCGACAGTTGGAACGGTGGTGGGGTCCGCCCGGCTATCCGGCAACGTTTGACCGCTTCGACTTCCAGCCCGGCGGAAAAGCGGACTATTACATGACGACACCTGAGGGGGAGAAGCCCCGCGGCTGGTGGCGGTTCACCGCCATCGAGGCGCCGCGGAAGCTTGAGTTCGACGACGGCTTCTCCGATGCTGATGGCGCCCCACAAGACGAATTTGGCAGCTCCCATGCCACCGTGAACCTGGAAGACCTCGGCGGCCGCACCCGGATGACCCTCATGTCCGCGTTCGAATCCGAAGAGCAGATGGAACAGATGGTCCAGATGGGCATGGAGGAAGGCCTGAAGGAGGCTGCGGGCCAGATCGACGCCATCCTCGCCGAACCCGCCCGCGCCCGGTAAGGGCCGGGACCGCAGCAGGCAGGAAGAGTACGACGGCGGGACGTCCCGCCGTCGTACTCTTCCTTTGTCCCTTGATGCTTAGCAGGCCTGGTTGAGCGCCGCGCTGGCCGCGTCCAGCATCTGGTTCCCCAACGCATTGAACGACGCCGGCGGCGATCCCGCGGGCGTCGCCACGGTCATTGCCAGTTGCCTGGAGCCGTCCAGGCTGCCCATCGCCAGTGAGGTGTAGCCCAGCACATCCCCGACGTGCCCGAAGTAACTGTTGTTGGAGCACTCGTCGTAGATTTTCATGAGGCCCAGCCCGTAATCTTCGCGTCCGCCCTTGAGCATCTCCTGAAACGTGGCCGGCTTGAGCAGTTTCCCACCCACCAGTGCCGCGAGGAAGGCGTTCAGGTCCGGGACCGTGGAAATCATGCCGCTGTCCGGGGCGTTCCGGTACATGGCCGGGCGGGTCACATCCACGCGGTCAAGGCCCAGCAGCGAGTACGCATGGACCATGCGCTCCCCGGCGTTCTCACCGCCCATCAGGTGCGTACCATCAAGCCCCAGGGGCTCCACGATGTCACTGTGCAGGACCTCGCCAATGCCGCGCCCCCGCAACCGCTCAACCAGGAGCGCCAACACTACATAGTTGGAGCCGGAGTAAGTAAACTCTTCAGGGCGCTGGCGGGGCCACGGCGCGCCGGCAGCGGCGGCCAGGCGGTCCGCATGGCTCATCGTCCTGGCTATGAGTTCGTTGAGGGTGGAAACCCGGCGCAGGGCGTCCCAGTATTCCGGAATTCCGGACCTGTGGTTCAGTACGCTGCGCACGGTGACCGGTCCAGGCGGACTGAGTACAGTCCCGATTTCCGGAAGATATTGGGCGATGGGGTCATCCAGCTCCACCTGCCCTTCCTCCACCAGCTTCATGACCGAAACGGCCACCATGGCTTTTGTGATGTCGCCAATCTGGACCTGGTCGGCGAGCTGGACCCGCTCCTGGCCCTCGTGGCTGCGGACGCCAACGGCCGTGGACCATTCACCGGTCCGTGCCTTGATCTGCATGATGACGGCGGAGGCGCCACCCGCCTGCAGGTCGTCTGCGTAGCGCTCCAGCACGCCGACGAACGCCGGCTTCTTCGAGGGCTCCGGTGTGCCGGGCCGCGCGGCAGAGGACTGTTCCTCAGGCGGACCAGGAGCCGGTGTGCACCCGACGAGCGGGGCAACCAGGGCCGTTGCCGTTGCCACGGCGGCAAGCCGGAAGAGGATCTTACGGCTGATGACTGTCCGCATGTCGGCCGGCTCAGGAGAGGCGTGCCACGCTTCGGCGGCCCGGACGCGGGACCGTGCCGTCCGAAAAGAGCTCCGGCGTAGCAGCCTGGATCCGTTTCACATCGTCAAAAACGCCCCGGAGGTGCAGCCGCAGTGAGCTGTCGGCGTCGTCCGGCTTGTCGGCCTCTAGGGCATCCACCACGGCGGTGTGCTGTTGGATCAGGGTTGAGACGGGCCTGGTGTCCAGCAGGCTCAGGCGGCGGGCACGGTCGAGGTGGGCCTTGGCGGAGTTGACGGCCGCCCACGCGGATTCGTGGCCGGCCAGCCGGAGAAGTTCCCGGTGGAAGTCCTCATCCAGGCGGAAGAACTCCTCAATATCCCCGGTCGAATCGGCGTCGGTCTGCTTTTCCAGGATCCGGCGCAGACCGGCAATGCCTTCGCTGTCCACTGTAAGGTCGCGCATCGAAGCGCACTCGATGGCCTCCCGGACAAACTGCGCTTCCGAGACCCGGGCAAGGTCCACCAGGGAGACGAACGAACCGATTTGGGGAAAGACCTGCACCAGCCCCTCCTCGCGGAGCAGAATCAGGCTCTCACGGACCGGCGTCCGGCTGACACCCAGTTCCTGCGCCAGCTCGTTTTCCGAGAGCGGCTCACCGGGCGGGAGCTGCAGGGAAATGATGCGTCGCCGAAGTGTTTCCAGGGTCTGGTCCCGGACGGACAGTCGCGGCGCGTGTCCCTTGCCGTTCTTCTCGGTTGCCATGAGCCCATTCTATTCTCTTGACACACTAGAATGGTAGTGCTTGTATGGTAGTAGTGAACGAGGTGCTGACGGTCACACTTTCCCGAAATTCGGCACGCTTCTACCGTTCTGACCTCCCCGTATTTCATCGCCTGCAAAGGAGCACCAGATGACTGAGAGCATCTCGCCGCCCATCACCAAGCCGGAAGCAAAACCCACCAAGGAACTGGCCAAAGTCGCCGTTTCGGGTTGGCTCGGAACCGCCATGGAATTCATGGACTTCCAGCTGTACTCGTTGGCCGCAGCCATCGTTTTCAACAAACTCTTCTTCCCGGACGTCAGCCCCATCATCGGCCTGATCGCCGCCATGGCAACCTACGGCGTGGGCTACGTTGCCCGCCTCGCCGGCGCCGTCTACTTCGGCCGCATGGGCGACCGGATCGGCCGCAAGAAGGTCCTCTTCATCACCATCGCCCTGATGGGCGCGTCCACAACGCTGATCGGGGTCCTCCCCACCTACGCCATGATCGGCGTCTGGGCCCCCATCATGCTGGTCGCGCTGCGCCTGGCGCAGGGTTTCGGTGCCGGCGCCGAGATCGCCGGTGCAACCGTGATGCTGGCGGAGTTCGCTCCCGCACGCCGCCGCGGCCTCATCTCCTCGCTCGTCTGCCTCGGCACGAACTCCGGAACCCTCGCGGCCTCCGCGATCTGGGCAATCCTCGTCTCCACCCTGTCTGAAGCAGACCTGCTCAGCTGGGGCTGGCGCATCCCGTTCCTGTTCAGCTTCGTGCTCATGATTTTCGCCGTCTGGGTCCGCCGTTCCGTCAAGGAAAGCCCGGTGTTCGAAGAGCGGGCCGACGTGGTGGATGGTGTTGCACTGTCCAAGCGCGAAATCGCCGCCGCGGAAGAGCTCGCCAAGACCAGAACCATCGAAGCAGCCCTGCACCAGCGCAAGGGCAAGGCGTTCCTCATCGCCCTGGGCCTGCGCTTCGGCCAGGCAGGAAACTCCGGCCTGATCCAGACCTTCCTCATCGGTTACCTCGCCACCGTCCTCCTCGTCGATAAGAGTGTGGGCACCACGGCCATCATGTACGGCTCCCTGGTCGGCTTTGTCACCATCCCCGTCATGGGCATGCTGGGTGACCGCTTCGGCCGCCGGCCGCTCTACCTGGTGCTGAGCTCCCTCACCGCGCTGTTCGCCATCCCCATGCTGATGATGGTCACCAGCGGCAACACGGCCCTCATCACGGTGGCCATGGTCATCGGCCTGAACCTGGGCGTCCTGAGCCTCTTCGCCATGGAGAGCGTCACCATGGCCGAATTCTTCGGAGCCCGGACCCGCTTCACCCAGCTCGCCCTGGCCAAGGAAATCGGCGGCATCTTGGCCACCGCCATCGGGCCGCTGCTCGCCGCCACCCTCACCGCCATCACCGGGCACTGGTGGCCGCTGGCCGCAATGCTCATCGCCTACTCGCTCATCACCCTGATCTCAGCCTTTGTTGGACCCGAGGTCCGTGGCCGCGACATGGTCCGCCTGGAAGACGCTGTATGAAAGCCGTCGTGGTCCACGGCGCCAATGATCTCCGCATCGATGACCGGCCCGAGCCCGTTGCGGGCCCCGGGGAAGTCATCATCGACGTCGAATGGGGCGGGATCTGCGGCTCGGACCTGTCCTACTGGCGCCACGGCGCCTCGGGGACGGCGGCGCTGAAATCGCCGCTCGTCCTCGGGCACGAGGTGGCCGGCCGGATCGCCCGGCTGGGCTCGGGAGTGCAGAACCTCGACGTCGGCCAGCCGGTCACCGTCCACCCGGCCGAACTCGTGGGCGATGGCATCATGCCGGACCGCCTGGCAGGCCGCACCAACC